>JALYUK010000437.1 GCA_030853805.1 Actinomycetota bacterium
TGATCACGCAGCAACCCGGCGCCACAGCCGTAGGCGATGAGCAGGGCCGGTATGCCGACGCGCAGGTAGGCGCGGCCGAGTGCGCGGAACAATGCGATGCGACCGGCCCGGTCCAGAGATGTCGTCGCTGCGCGGGCTACGACGACGATGGCGACATAACCGCCTACCCATACGGCGGCGGAGATGACGAGAGCGAGCACCAGGAGCGTGTGCGTCAGGTGGGTCGGCATCCGTGGCATTCGCCCCTTCAATAAGTACGAACTATTCGTGTAAAATATACGACATGACGTACGTGATCGGTCAGCCCTGCGTGGACGTGCTGGACCGGGCCTGTGTGGAGGAATGCCCGGTCGACTGCATCTACGAAGGCGCCCGCAGCCTCTACATCCATCCCGACGAATGTGTCGACTGCGGCGCCTGCGAGCCGGTGTGCCCGGTCGAGGCGATCTACTACGAGGACGACCTGCCCGACGCGTTGCACCCGTATCTGCTCGACAACGAAGTCTTCTTCACCGAAACGTTGGACGGCAGGGATGAGCCGCTGGGCTCTCCCGGCGGCGCCGCCAAGTTCGGCGCGCTCGGCGCAGACACCCCGTTGGTGGCCGGCCTGCCCCCGCAGGTGCCTGCCACCTCCTGATGGCGGCGCGGATGCTGACACCGCTGGCCGCACTGGTCGGCGTGGGCGTCGTCCTGACGGTGCTCGGCGGGTTGGTGTCTGCCGTCACCGGACCGCTGGACCTTGCTCACGGAAGCTGGCTCGCGGCCTACCTCGTGCTGGTCTGCGGAGTGTCGCAGTGCGCGATCGGCCTCGCCCAGGAGTACCTCGGCGGGCGGCGCCTGTCGCGGCCCGCTGCGTGGACCCAGGTGGCGTGCTGGAACGTGGGGAACGCCGCCGTCGTCGTCGGCACGCTGACAGCGACACCGGTCATTGTCGATCTCGGTGGGCTGGTGCTGTTGGCAGCGCTGTGCATCGCATGGCAGGCGACGCGGGCTGCCTCACGTCGTGTGCTGGCCTGGGCCTACCGCGCGGTGATCGCCGTCCTGGTGATCAGCATCCCCGTCGGTCTGGTGCTCGCTGCTGTCCGCAACGGCGGCTGAGGGGTCCGACGCCTGCGTGAATGCCCGCAGCGCCGCATTGACCTGGTGCAGGACCCGCAGCACGACCTCGCGTTCCGCCGGACTCAGATCGTCGGTGATTTCGCCCAGATCGCGGACCAGGGGCTGAAGGGCCGCGCGGACCTCCTGGTGCGCGGTGGCCGTGGGATGCAGGCTGGTGCGGCGCCCGTCGGTGATGTGCGGCGCGCGCTCGAGGTGACCGCGCGCGACCAGCCGGTCGACGAGCACCGTGGCTGACGCGGATCGGATCTTGAGCAGATTGGCGAGCTCGACGACGCCGAGTTGGCTGGGCGCCGAGGTGGTGTGGTCCAGTGCCAGCAGGTCAGTCACTCCGACGCCGACCCGCGCCGCGAGCTCGGCGTGCACCGCAGGGGAGAGCATCAGCAGGTCGTGGATCTGCTGACCGATGCTGTCCGGTCGCCCGGATCCGCTCTCTGGAGTGCTCATCATTTGCATGCTAGCGGGTAGGTCCGTAGACAATCTAGTGACATTCGCTAGGCTGCCTGTCCATGACGACCTTCCAGGCTCCATCCGACGCGGGGCGCAGCGGACCTCCTACACCCCGGGAGATGAACGAGCAGATGGTGGCGCGGTTGCTCGCCACCCCGGCGGAGCCGATACCGAGCGGCGGATACGGCCTGCGGGTGCTGGAACATCATGGACGCAACTCGGGGCGGGCGCATCACACACCGGTCGGAGTGCTGGCAATGGCAGAGCACTCCTACCTGGTATGCCCGGACCGAACCCGGGACTGGCCGCGCAACCTGGAGCGCAAATCGCGCTGCGCGATTCTCGGCGGTGACCGGCGCGACGCGCTCGAGGCGCTCGAGGCGGCGGGCGAAGAGGGAATCGATGCGGTGAGCACCTATCTGTCGGTCGTGCAGGCGCCGTGGGCGTTGCGCGCGTTCGGGTTGCCCGACGATCCCAGTCGTGAGCAGGTCGCTGACGCGATGCCGCGGATGGTCGTCTTCCGGCTGACCGCCGAGGCAGTGGACGAGCCTGATGAGGCCGACGAGGTTGTCGAGGTAGCAAGTGCTGGGCCCGATGATGCACGCACCACCGAGCAGGAGAACTGAACCGATGTCACACCAGGCACCCCAGACACAGGACGCGGATCGCTCGGGCGCCAGCCCCTCCCAGGGCAGGATTCTGGGTAGCAGGCTGCGGATCATCTTGCCGGTGCTCGTGCTGGTGGTGTGGCTGCTGATCGGTGGCGTCGCCGGGCCGTTCGCCGGCAAGCTCGGCGCTGTTTCGACCAACGACCCGGCAAGTTTCCTGCCGACCAGCGCCGAAGCCACGAAGGTCGCCGACCTGCAGAAGACGTTCCAGGACAAGAAGATCAACCCGGCGATCCTGGTCTATGAACGCTCCAGCGGAATCACCGCCGCCGACACGGGTGCGGTGGCCAAGGCGGTCGCCTCCGTTGCTGACTCCAAGAGTGTGGTCGGCAAGGTCGTGGGTCCGATCCCGTCCAAGGACGGCAAAGCCCTGGAGGTGATCGTCCCGGTGGACGGCACCCTGGGTGATCAGACGGTGGCGGTCGTCAACCAGCTCGGCACCAAGCTGAAGGCGGATCTACCGCCCGGACTGTCGGCCTACGTGACGGGTCCGGCGGGTTTCGCCGTCGACCTGACCAATGCCTTTGCGGGGATCGACGGGATTCTGCTGCTCGTTGCGGTGGTCGTCGTGCTGGTCATCCTCGTGATCGTCTACCGCAGTCCGATCCTGCCCTTCCTGGTGCTGATCTCGGCGCTCTTCGCGCTGTCGTTGGCCAGCGGAGTGGTGTACTTCCTCACCGACAGCGGCGCGATCACCCTCAACGGGCAGAGTCAGGGAATTCTGTTCATTCTGGTCGTCGGTGCTGCGACGGACTACGCGTTGTTACTGACCGCCCGGTTCCGGGAGGAGCTGCGCGAAGAGGAGTCGCGCTTCGTGGCGATGAAGGTGGCGCTGCGTCAGTCCGCAGCACCGATCCTCGCCTCCGGCGTGACGGTCATCCTCGCGTTGCTGTGCCTGCTGGTCAGCAGCCTCAACTCCACCGCGAGCCTGGGCCCGGTGGCGGCGATCGGGATCGCCTGCGCCCTCTTTGCTGCGCTGACGTTCCTGCCTGCCGCCCTGGTGCTGCTGGGTCGCAAGGCGTACTGGCCGAAGGGGCCGAAGTACGGCTCGGAACACCCCGAGCGCGCTGGACTGTGGGGCAAGGTGGCAGCCCTGGTCGGGCGCCAGCCGCGCAAACTCTGGATCGTCTGCACGGTCGTGCTGATCGGCTTCGTGGCGTTCCTACCCACGCTGCGAGCCAGCGGTGTGCCGCAGAGCGCGCTCTTCCTGAACAAGGCTCAGTCGGTCACCGGCCAGGATGTCGCCGCCAAGCACTTCCCGGCGGGCGCGGGTAGTCCGGTGGAGATCATCGGTCCGGTCGCCTCGACCGCGAAGGTGCTGGCCGCCGTGCAGAAAGTCGACGGAATCGCGTCGGTCGCCGTACTCGGTGCGGGTGGTCAGCCGGTCGCGCCGGGCGGCGACCCGAAGGTGGTGAGCGGCAAGGTCGAGATCCAGGCGACACTCAAGCAGGCCGCCGACAGCGACAGCGCACTGCAGACCATCGGCCGGCTGCGTACCTCGGTGGGGAAGGCCGCTCCGGGCACGCTCGTCGGCGGGCAGAGCGCCATCCAACTGGACACCCAGCGGGCTGCTGAGCGGGATCTGCGGGTCATCATCCCGATCGTGCTGCTGGTGATCCTGGGCTTGTTGATGCTGCTGTTGCGAGCGGTGGTGGCGCCCGTTCTGCTGCTGGCGTCGGTGGTGCTCAGCTTCGCGGCGACGCTCGGCGTGTCGGCGCTGGTGTTCAACCACGTCTTCGATTTCCAGGGCGCTGACCCGTCGGTGCCGCTCTACGGATTCGTATTCCTGGTGGCGCTGGGGGTCGACTACAACATCTTCCTGATGACCAGAGTGCGCGAGGAGAGTGCGCGACACGGGACGAGGAAGGGCATTCAACGCGGCCTGGCCGCGACCGGAGGCGTGATCACCTCGGCCGGCATCGTGCTGGCGGCGACCTTCTCGGCGCTCAGCGTGATCCCGATCCTGTTCCTCGCGCAGATTGCCTTCATCGTGGCGTTCGGTGTGCTGCTGGACACCCTGGTGGTGCGGTCGTTGCTGGTACCGGCCCTGGCCGAGGACATCGGTCGCGCTATCTGGTGGCCGAGCAAGCTGGACAGCGGCGAGCGTTCCGACACGCCTGCCCACGCATCATCGAGTTGAGATCGACGTGCTGATCGAGTGCTCCGGCGCCGCTGCGGTGCCGGGTGCTTGATCCGCTCGCCCGGCGCGCGCTGGCCCCAGCTCTGACACGGACCGGGAACAGGCTCGCCGACGCGGGTGTCTCCGCGCTCGCTGTCACCGCGCTCGGCTTCGCCGTCGGGCTCGGCGCGTGCGTCGCGGCGGGGCTCGGCTGGTGGTGGTGGGCGCTGGCGCTGTGGCTGTTGAACAGGGTGCTGGACGGGTTGGACGGGCCGGTCGCCCGGCGTCGGGGTAGCAGTGAGCTCGGCGGTTTCCTGGACATCGTGGCGGACTTCACGATCTACGCGGGGTTCGTGATCGGGGTGGCCGTGGCAGTGCCGTCGGCGCGACTGGCCTGTGTCACGTTGCTGGCGGCCTACTACGTGTCGGGGGCGACGTTGCTCGCGCTGTCCTCGCTACTGGAACGACTCGACCGGGCCGGTGACGGCGAGAGCACCACGGGTCAGCCGGACGACCGTTCGCTGCGCTTCGTCGGCGGGCTCGCAGAAGGCACCGAAACCGTGGTCGCCTACACATTGATCTGTGTGCTGCCCAGCTATGCCGAGCCGATTGCCTGGATCTTCGCAGCGGTCGTCGCTGTGACCGCAGTCCAGCGGGCGTCCTACGGGGTCCGGCTGCTCGCGAGCTAGGTGCCGGTCTCGAAGCTGGCTTCGGTGCTGGTGACAGTGCCGGTCGCGAGCCGTACGTGTCCACCCCGAAGGGTCTGCTCGGTGGAATGCACGGTCCGCGCTCGCAGGTATTTCCAGACCTGCCGCGACGGGTGCACACCGCCGAGGACGAACGCCCCGGCCGCCGCGGGGGTCAGCACGCACCAGGGACCAGCCGGCCAGTCGGTGTCCACGACGCCGATCCGCCCTCCGGGACGCACCGCCTGCACGGCGTGCTCCCACGCCTCGCGCCAGTCATCCATGACGCCGAGGGAATAGGCGAAGAGCGCCACGTCGAAGTTGCTGCCGATCGTGCTCAGCGGGGTGTTGGCTTGTCCTGCGACCAGTCGGACCCGCGGACCCCACGCAGCCTCGGCAACGCGTTTGTCCGCCTGGGCCAGCATCCTCGCGCTGGGGTCCAGTCCGACGATCCGCCCGGTGTCGCCGACTGCTTCAGCAAGCAGCGGCAGACTCAGGCCGGTGCCGCAGCCGATGTCCAGGACACGCTCGCCGGGTGCGATGTGCAGGGCTTCGATCAGGGCGACACGACCGGCCCGGTAGATGGCACGCTCCATCGAGAGCACGTCGTACCACCGCGCTCCGGGGCCGTAACGCTCGAAGACTCGAGGCTCACTGGTGCCGCTCACAGACAAACCTCTACTCGGGCGGGAGGGGGTCGATACCGCACCCGACGCTAGCCTATCAGACACCCGGTCCCGCGCGTCCTGAACGTCCTGAACGTCGTGGATGACGAGGCGGTCAAGGCCGGCGGGGCTGGCAGGGCGTACTGGTGCGGGTCAGGTGGGTGGCGCGGCTAAGGGGCAGCAACCGCCGTAGGACGTCGGTGAGAGTGAGGAGACCGGCCACGTCACCGTCGTCGTCGAGAACGACGGCCACGTGGTTGCGGGTTTCACGCATGGCGCCCAGCGCCTCGTACACGGGGGTATCGGAGGGCACTGCGACCACGGGTCTCATCAACGCGCGGGCCGTACAGGAGGCCGACGCCTGCAGGCTGTCCCGTACGTGGAGGACGCCCTCGAATCCCCGGTCACCGCGCACCAGCAGGCGTAGGTGTCCACTGCGCTGGCCCGCCGCGCGAATCTCGGCTGCGGTGGCGTCGGGAGCCACACTGCCCGGCTGCGCATTCCGGCGCACGA
>JALYUK010000451.1 GCA_030853805.1 Actinomycetota bacterium
GGCCAGGACCCGTCGTGGTGGGGCCAGGACCCGTCGTGGTGGGGCCAGGACCCGTCGTGGTGGGGCCACCAGTGCTGGTCGTGCTGGTCGTGCTGGTCGGTGGCGGCGACGTGGGGCCCGTGCTGCAGGACGGCCTGGTGATGGTGTTGGTGTCCAAGGTGACAGCGCCATTGCGTGCAAGGAGTCGGCCCTGAATGGTGGCTGTGGTCTGCGCGGTGATCGAGGTCAGCGCTAGGACGCTTCCGATGAAGGATGAGCCGGTCCCCAGGGTGGCAGAGCTACCAACTTGCCAGTAGATGTTGCAAGGGCTGGCGCCGTTGATGAGCACGACCCTGCTAGCCGAGGCGGTGATCAAGGTCGAGGCGGACTGGAAAATGAAGACTGCGCTGGGGTTGCCCTGCGCGTTGAGTGTCAGCGCGCCAGTCAGTCCCAGGACGTTGCCCTTATAAACGCCAGGTGAAAAAGTTTGCCCACCAAGTTCGGCACCGACGGTCGCGGTAGCCTGCTGGCCCGCAGCCTCGTTGTACCCGGTGGTCAGGTCAGCCTCAGCCTTGGCAGCAACAGCGTCCGCACGGTGGATGGTTCCGTTGTTCACCACCCCCGGTGGGAATCCAGTCACGGCATTCCCCGGACTGACGCCCACATCACCACTGATCACCGACGGTCCTGTGTTGGTGACCGTTGATCCGCCGAGGACAGCGAAACTTTGAGCCGTCCCCAACCCGACCGTTGCTTGCGCCGCACTCGAAGGGCCTATCCCCGTCATTGCCACCACCGGTACCAGGACTATCACGCCCCCCAGGCTGGCCAGAAGACGTCGGCTGCTGATAACACGAACGGGAGTAACCATCTGGTGGACCGACTTTCACGCGGGCTATCTATCAGGAATCAAAGCACGCGGCGCGGCCTTGTTGAGCTCAACCCTTAATGGCACCTGCAGCAAAGTCAACGACTTTAGGAACCTCAAATAGCACTGGTGATGCTGGTCGTCGAATTTTCTTAGCGGTTTTGCTCAAACTCTGATCAAAAATTGACAAAGTATTTGCCAAAATTTTACCTTTTTTTTGTTTTGATTGTCATGCTGGGTTTTTGTTGGCTCATTTCTCCATTTGCGGTTGGGCAACAGTTTTCACCCGCAGCGACTACCGTTAATTTGGCGGTGTGGGTCTAGGCGTGGTCAGGAGTTTTTTGGTAGGAAGGCTTTCCTGATACTGCAAGCGCGATCCTGAGGCGTTAGTGCTCGAAGGTGAAGAAGCTGTCGGCCAGGCGTCGGGTCGTTTAGATGATGAGGTTCACTGCTTTGGTGCCAGCATTGCTGAGGCCCGTCGGAACGATCCGATGGCCTTGGCAGCGATCGCTTTGCCCTGCGCGGGCATCTCGGCTTGATACCTCAAGCGAACCTGCTGCTAGCAGTGCCACGCCAGCGTCACTTCCCAGGTCGGATCCCCAGCGAGCAGGTGGGCGTCGAATGCGGCGATTTGCGTGTCGCTGAGGTGTTCGGACCTGAGGCGTAGCAGTCCGCGGATCTTGTATAACGGGTCGTCTTTGTGACCGCGTCGCCCCTGGGTGGCGTGTTGGACCCGGCGCCGGACCTCATCCACGACTTGGGTGCCGAGTTTGACGACATGGAACGCGTCCAACACCGCGACTGCGTCGGGGAGCTCATCGCGGATCGCATTGGCGTACACACGGAACGGGTCCAGGGATGTTTGTTTCAACCCGGCGATGAACGCCGGGTCGCTGTTGTTTGAGCCAGCCGGCGTACGCGGTCCAGCCGGGGGCCACGTCCAATAACCGAGCGTGCAGCCGGCCGTGCTCATCCCGGGTAAGGCCGACCATCCCGGTCACCGACCGGGCCAACCGGTCCATCAACGCCACCCGCACGGTGTCCCCTGCCGGGCGCCTCCGCGGAGGTAGTCGGTGAACGCGCGCGATCCACCGTGTCTACCGCTCGCAGTTGGTGAGCGAGGACCTTCTGGCCATCGGCCCGTCGCTGTCTGGTGGATGACACGTGCCGGTACAGGGTTACCCAACTCTGCGCACCGGGCGGGGACATTGGTGTCGGCCTGGCCCATCGACGCCAGAGCGAGGCGAAAATTTGCCGGGGTCATCTTGAACGGTGCCCCACCCAGCCAGCCCTGTTCCCGGGCTGACGCGAGACCGGCCTTTGTCCCCTCGGAGATGAGCGCACGGTCGAACTCCGCTATGGCAGCGAAGATCCCGAGGACGAGTTCCCCGGAGACAGTGGTGGTGGTGGCGATCGCGGCGCCTTGCCTAGTAAAGACCCGTAGTGACTACGTCACGGCCAGTTGGCCCCTGTTCCGGGGGATACCCCGCTCTGCGACCAGCCCGCCTGGGCCAGGTGATCTGGCACCTGTGCGCCCAAAATATCCAATGCTCGCTCCACCCCGGCGGTCGCCTCAGCCGCAGCGCGCGTGGCCCGTTGCTCACTCGCGTCACCAAAAGTAGCCAACCGGCGGGCAGACGCCCGAGACGCCCGACCCGGTACTCGCTGCGACCAGTTCTGAGCCGCGTCATGTACTCCCAAACGGGTCATCATCAGTAGAGCCCATGTTCGTGGCCATCTCGATCAAACAGTGCTGGGCCTATTCAGTGCCTGGTCCTAGGTGAGGGTCCTGGCTGGGCGCGCTGGTAGCGCCTCGATACCAGCCAGCAGGCCGTCACGGACCGCGACGGCGTCATGACCGTCGGGCAGGTGGACCAGCATCAGGAACCGGGTTTGGGCCGACCAAAGTCTCACCCTCCGAACGATATTTGACCCCAAAGCATAAGTTCCCACCGTAGGAGTACCGCGAATTCAGTGGTCGCATCACTGAAAGTCGACATCGACATCGCCATCTTTCGGCTGACGAATTGACCAGCTGCGTCACGGAAACCTTAGGCAACGGCGCCGTAGGCAGGTCAGCGTGCGGTAGTCCTCGGCGTGGCCTACCGGGCCCCGATTTTTCTATCGCCGTCGGATAGAGGCCTGCGGCGGGGCGGCTCAGCTCACCTACCCTTGTGGTGAGCCAACGATCGCGAGACCAGTTCGATGTTCGGTCAGGTGTCGTGCTCAGGCGAAGCGTTGCCGATATGAGGTCGGGGTAGTGGCGTACGCGGTGGTGAAATTCTGCCGGAAGGTGACAGGGCTGTTGAATCCGCACACGTGAGCTACCCGCGTCAAGGGCCACGTCGTCGTCTCCAACAGCCGTCGTGACTCATCCAGCCGTCGGGCCAGGACCCACTTTGCCGGCGTCGTGCCGGTGGCCTGCGCAAACCGGCGGGTGAAATTGCGGGGGCTCATCCGGGCGTGATGGGCAAGGTGGCTCAACGACAGTTCCTCATCGAGATGGGTCATGGCCCACTGCAACGTGGAGCCAAGGGAACCGACACCGCCAGGTTCAGCGATCGGTCGCTCGACGTACTGGGCCTGGTCGCCATCACGATGGGGCGCGACGACGAGACGACGCGATAGGGCCGTCGCCACGGCGGCGCCGAGATGGCTACGCACGATGTGCAGACAGGCATCGATCGCGGACGCGGTGCCGGCAGAGGTCAAGACGTCGCCGTGGTCGAGGTACAGGGCAGAGTGGTCGACGCTCACGTGGGGGCTTCGGCGCTCGAGTTCGCCGAGCATGGCCCAGTGCGTGACGGCGGACCGGCCGTCCAGCAGGCCGCTGTCCACGACCGGGAAGGCTCCCAGGCATAGTCCGGCGACCTGCGCGCCACCGGCGTGTGCGGCCCGTATGCGTGTCGTCAGTGCCTCCTGCGCCGCCGGCAGGTCCAGCGGCCACGACGGGAACACCAGAAGATCAACGCCGCGCAGTGCCCGTGGCCCGCTCACGTCCTCCACACGAAGACCTTCAGCAGTTCCCACACCGGCTCCGTCGTTAGTCCACACCGTGGTTGACCACTGCAGCTGCGGGTCCATCCGACCCAGCTCACCAAAAACGAGAAGAGGAGCAGCAAGGTGAAACATGGTGATGCCTTCAAAGGCATGGACGGCAACGCGCACATTTGGCCTGATCTCATCGCAGGTGGGCTTGCTGGCCACTCACGGTACCCCAGGCGATATCGCAGGATAAGAACGAAACAAGACCCACGCCCCCCAGGAGGAATCATGTCCGACCCGCGCCGCGCACTCATCGTCGTAGACGTCCAGAACGAGTACTTCGACGGACCTCTTCAGATTCAATACCCCCCTCGCGAGCAGTCACTCGCTGCCGTCGTTCGAGCGCTCGACACCGCCGCCCGGCACGACATGCCAGTTGTCCTGGTCAAGCACGAGGCGCCGGCTGGAGTCTTCGTTGCGGGCACCCCAGGCTGGGAGATACACGAGGCGGTCCAAGCACGCGCAACCGACTCCTGGAAGCGGGTCACCAAGAACAAGGGCAGCGTCTTCGCTGGCACCGACCTCGCGTCCTGGCTCACCGACCAAGGCATCGACACGATCACCCTGGTCGGCTACATGACCAACAACTGCATCCTGGCCTCCGCCGCGGGCGCCGAGGAACTCGACCTGCACGCCGAGGTCCTGTCTGACGCCACCGGCGCCATCCACCTGGCCAACGAAGCCGGGCAGGTCTCAGCCGAGCAGCTCCACGAGACCCTGATGGTGCTCCTGCACTCAAATTTCGCGGCAGTGGCCAGCACCGATGACTGGACAACCGCTGCACAAGAACACAAACCGCTGCCCAAGAACAACCTCGGCACCTCCGCAACGCAGGGACGCGCAGCAATCTCGAAGTGACCTTCTCGCCGCCAGCGGCCGCGCTTCGTGCAGCAGCAAGCCAGGGCACGGAACACGATCAGGCAGGACTGAGCTCACTGACAATGCCTAGGCGGCAATCCGCACCAGGACCCCTACGCCCATTCCATAATGAGCAACACCCTGCGGCGCAGTCACCGAGCCCAGTAGGACGAAAGCGGTTCGGTTGCCGATCGGCCTCCGGCGTCATATGGTCCCCGTCAGTGATCCAGCTGAACCCCAGCGACGTCGACTCCTGGTGGTTCTTCGCACCCCCGGCCGATGGGGGTGGTAGCCGAGGCACTTCCTGAACCCGGACGCTGCCCCTTCCTTCTCCGAGTGCGCGGTCGCGAGGATGGCATCGACGTCAAAGATGACGGTTTCGCCGAGGTCGGTGCCCGCGTCCTTCGAGGCTGGCATCCCGTTGGGCGGCTGAGACCAGATGTGGGTGCGGACCTCTGCCCCGGGCCTTGTCGGCTCATTGCGCCACGGCGGGAGTAGACCTCGTCCAAGGTCCGCCACGCTGACGGCACCGACGCGGCCGACACCAGCACGCTGATGTCACAGGACGTTGATGTCGGCGGTTGCTTCCCCGCAGCTCGTGATCAGGACCGCGACTTGACTAGCACCCGCCTCGGGTTGTGGGTGGGGGTAGGGGTAGGCCCGCGCTGGGCCACCGTGCCGGACAGGGCACCGGTCAGACCTACCTCGTCAGCCGGCAGCCGGGTCCCGACGTTGACCGCGTGCGCTATCACCGCGGTCCCGTCGGGCGAGGATGACAGACCGGTTGACCACGACGTAATCCCTTCGAGGTTGATCGGGCGAGAGCTATGGGGTTGTCACCCGGTCACCAGCGTGATTGCCCACGGAGGTCAATCGGACGCATCAGGGAGTTGCAACGACTGACGACGAGGAGCAACCGGGGTCTGCCGTTGTAGACCGTGTAATCCACACCATAAAGTCCCAACTCCGTGAAGCCACGTCAGACGGTGCCGATTCTGAATCGCTGGCCAGCCTCACCGACAGCATCGTCATTCTTGAGACCAAACGCGACGACGTGCTCGGACTCGAGACTAGATGACGGCGCACATTGGTGGGGTGACCCTCGCCGTAACTTCGGCTCGCTCACCGTGGCGGTTGCTGTACCCCAGAAGGCTGCGCCACCCCGACAGCGGTCATGGCTTCTCCGTCGATGCGTGGCGACGGAGAACGTTCCAAGTCCGAACTGCTCGGCGAACCCCGTGCGGCCCCGGCAAGCGGCGACCACACTCGCGACAAGCAGGCCCACCCCGACTACCTGATAAATGTCGACTTGGAAGAAAACAGGGAACCGGCAGCCGACATCGACCACCAACGGCAAGTCTCCCTTTCGCACAACCGGGAACATGCCTTCAGCGAAGATCAGAAAAGGACCTCTTATGACAACTCTCGCCACCACCCGACGCCAGTACGAATCCCTCGCCGAAGCAGCCGAACGCACCGGCCTCAGCGCCCGAACCATTCGACGCCGCATCGCTACAGGAAATCTTCCCGCCTACCGATGCGGACCCCGAGTGCTCCGCGTCAAACCCGAAGACGTTGACAAGCTCATGGTTCGGATCCCAACCGCGTAAATAGATTTCCTCGCCACTTTGAGCGCGACTGGCCAGACTGCTATCAGACCTACTCACAGGGCTTTTGAGCCCGCCGCCGTGCGGTGACCGAGCAAAATCCTGACGGTGGATGACCTCGTGACCAGCAGGCAATCCTTCCGGAAATGCCGTATTCAGCCGCGGTGTGCGCCCCTGGCCACTCGACGAGACCACGAACGTCACCCTCGGTCAGTTCGCCGTCGATCACCACTCGCACCTCAGCGGAGAAACCGAGAGATACCTTCGCTGTTGATCACGCACGGGGCCGCTGGCTCAACCCTGTTCAGCCACCATCGAGTCCCAACGGCTCGGGTGACCCCTGGCCGTGCCCGGATGAACAGTCGTGATGTCGATACCTCGACGACGCTGACGATCAACCCAGTTCGGACGCTCGCACCAGACCTGAACAGGCATTCTCGGATCGTCCAGGCCGTCCCGCGCTAGCGGACGATGGTGAAGTCGTAAGACCGGCCTCGCACTGAGCAGCCGATCAGGTCGAGGCAATTCCGTCCGCCATCCGACACGTATCCGACACGCTCCGCATGCTATTAGCCCCTGCCCTGCAGAGTCGCAGGTCAGAGGCTGTTTTTATGGGTGGACGTGAAGGGACTCGAACCACACTGGGGCACCATCCCGCTACAGCGTGCTTTCACTCATCTACCTGCGGCAATACGTCGATTGTGCTGTCGTGTAGGTCCATTGGCTGGTTCGGTGCATGAGTCT
>JALYUK010000456.1 GCA_030853805.1 Actinomycetota bacterium
GAACTGGACCTGCACATGGCGGTCGCCGGAGTCACTTCGATCGACCAGATCACTCACGACATCCTGATCGCTGCCACCCCCTAGTTCTCACTATTTGGCGATGCTGAGCGGGGTAATGTCCCGCTCAGCATGTCCAAATCACGTCTCCTGCAGGTGCGCGAGCAGGTTCGCTGCGAACCGGACGCCCATCCCCGCCATCACCGCGTTCATCGCCGTCACGACAGGGATCTTGGCGAGCCTGGGCAGCGGCAGATCCACCGAAACCTCCAGGTCGATCACGAGGTGGGTGGTGCCATCAGCTTTCGGCGTCAGCAGGTAGTAGCCCTCGGTACCGGCCTTGTCCTCGGTCTGGGCCGGATCGTGACTGAAGCTGATCCGCTTCATCGGCTCGTAGGTCATCACCTCGGTGAACGTGGGCGAGAACTGTTTGTTCAAGACCGGAATCGAGGTGAGGGTCCAGATCCACCGGTCGCCGTGAGCTTCGATCCTGTTCAGGAACGGTGTCAGCTTTGTCAGCAGGTCCGGATCCGTGAGGGCCGCCCAGATCTGCTCCTGCGACGCTTCGACGTCGGCTTCGGAGTGGTTGTGGGCCTTGAACTGAGTCATGGCTTCCTCTCGGCGGGGTGCGCTGCGCTCAGCCGGCCCAGGTCGGGTCGGCCGCCGTGCGGTATGCCGGGTCACTGGCTCCCGGCTCGGGTAGCCGCCCGTGCGTACGGCCCTCATTCTCCAGGGCAGCAACCACCGACAGCTCAAAGCTGAGCAGACCGCCCAGTTCCGGCTCGATCAGTTCCTGTATGTCGCCCTCGCGGCAGATCACCTCGTGCACCAGGCTGCCGACGAGTGGGGCAGCGACGCCGCGCGGCACGGGAGTCAGGACGCCGATGACCTCACCGGCGATTCCGGTCAACACCTCGGGGGCCTGCACGGTGAACAGGTGCCGCCTACGCAGGCCCGCGATCTTGGCGTACCTGATCACCATCTCGCGGTAGTCGAGCACGTCGGGTCCGCCGATATCGAAGGTGCGGTTGATGCTCGGATCCATCGCGGCACTCTGCACGAGGTAACGCAGCGCATCGCGGATGGCGATGGGCTGCAACCTGTTGCGTACCCAACTCGGCGCGGGCGCGATCAGCAGCCGACGACTGAGATGACGCAGTAACTCAAAGGATGCCGACCCCGCTCCCAACACGACCGCAGCCTGCAACACCGTCGCGGGTACCTCCCCGGCAAGCAAAATGTCGCCCACCTCGACCCGCGACGCCAGGTGCTCACTCAGCGGGCCTTCCGGGTGCAGCGCCCCCAGATACACAATTCGGCGGACGCCCGCGTCTGCTGCCGTCTGCGCGCACAACCGCGCCAGCACGGCATCACGCTGGGCAAAGTCACCTGCCCCGTCCATCGAGTGCAGCAGGTAGTAGATGACGTCGACGCCATCGCAGGCGGCGGCAAGATCTGCGACATCTCCCGCGTCACCGCCCCGGATATCCGCGCGAGCGGCCCAGTCACGGTCGGCCAACCGCTCGGGGTGCCGACTCAGCACCCTGGTGGCCCATCCGGCCTGCAACAGTTGCGGCACCAGGCGCGAACCGACGTACCCGGTCGCTCCGAGCACCAGGGCGCGCCCCGGTGAAGTGGGCGTCATGCCCGCTCCCCGGATTGCCCTTGGCACCGCGGCAGACCGTTCACGTCAGCGACGCGCCTCGATGATCGGCGGCAGCACGAGCAGCATGCCGGTCGACCAGGTCATATGGATCACGATCGGACCCTGCACGCCGCCCGTCGTGCGACGCTCGATACCGACGAGGACACCGAGCGCGGCAGCCGCCAATACCAGCATCGGGTTACCGGTCGCAGCCGTGATGACCGCATAGGCGGTGGTCGTGACGATGATCTGATGCGGATTCTTGGTGCCCGCGTACAACGCGCCGCGGAAGAAAAGCTCCTCGCCGACGCCGGTGAGGATGGTCAGCGGGATGACGACAGGCAACGACCCGAAACGGGCGTGATTGAGTACTTTGAGCATGGGTCGCCGAAAGACTGGGTAGGGCGCCACCACGGCGGCGATCGCTGCGAAGCCGACCACCGCGCCGGCACCGATCGTCATCGGACGGATGACAGGTCGAGCCTTCTTGTCGGGCACCCGGGTGCTGCTCCAACCGGCGTGCAGCGGACCCGAGGCGAAGGCTCCCCCCGCCCATACCGATGCCAGGGCAACGGTGTGGGAGTAGAACGCGCGGCTGCCCGGCTGTTGGTTCAGCGCCTTGCGCAGCAGCGGGGTGCCGACCACGATAGTGACTGCGGTCACCCACTGGCGACGACGGAACTCCTCTTTCGTCTGCCAGTGATCGCGTTCGATGGGAACCAGCCACGAGTGCTTGCTCGCACTGTTGAGCCACCCTTGGGTGCGCGTCTTGAGACCGTCCCAAACACTCATGCTTCTCAGTCTGCCAGTGACCTTTTCTTGATGATCAGGCGACCGGGTCAGTGCCCCGAGTTCCGCAACACCCACCCGCGGGGCGTCACCGCGCTCAGCACCGACGTGCCGCCGGTCCACTCCGGCGCGTACCGCGCGCTTCGACCGGGAGCAGACACGAACCGACAGCCATTCAGAGCAATGTCGATCAGCTCGATCCGCGTGTCGGCGTAGCTGAAGTAGATGTCGACACGCGAACCGTCGTCGGCCGGGCAGGCGAAACTTGCGGTGGCGGGGATGACCCTGTCGTGGTCGACCTCGTGGGCCAGCGCGGTCGCGCGTGCTGCCGTCAACTGGGTGGTGAGTGCCTGACATCCTGCGCTGTTCAGGCCCGGCTGCCACACAGCGGTGCCACCGCTCGGATCTGGGTCGATGAACGCCGGCGCATCTTTTGCCTTCGTCACCGGCACCCGGGGTGCGCTGCAAGAGCCGTGCAGACGTTTCGGGTGCTGCACCTGGACCTCGCGGAAAAAAGGAACACCGTGAGAGGACGACAATCCGACATGCACCGAGCGGGACCGACTGCCCCCGTTGCTGCATCCGCTCACGCCTGCAGCAGCGACGAGGACAACGACCACGTATCGCGAGTTCATGCCTGGCCTGACTCCATGCCATATATGACGACAGGTCGACCGCACCGGTTGGGCACTTTCGCGAACCGCGTATCAATCAGCCCCGATCGACCCGAAATCGTCGAAGTAGCACAGCGTGGCTACTCGCCCGGCTGAGCACCGTCGTAGCCGCCGATCACGATCATGTCGACATCTGCAGCCCCGAGCCGGTGCTCGCGTGCGGCTTGGTAGGCATCAGACCGAAAACACGCGAGCGCGTCGTCGTACGAGGGGAACTCGATCACGACGTTACGCGATCGGCTCTCGCCCTCGACGGTCTCGTAATCACCACCGCGCACCAGGAACCGTCCGCCGTAAGCGGCGTAGGCGGGCCCGTTCGTCGCAACGTATTTCGCGTACTGCTCCGGATCGTTGACCTCGACCCGTCCGACCCAGTAACCCTTGGCCATCGTGTGCACCCTTCGTCGTCGCCGTCCAACTTCTACCGCCCTGACCCTAGACACCGGAACGGACACCGCGCCGTAGCTACCAGTGCGGATGTCCGCACCCGCCTACTTCTGATTCACTGCACTAGACTGGTCCTACAGCTCAGGGACAGGCGCGGAACGTGTGGTGGGACGTCGCGCATCGCTCGCATGCTCGGAGTCACTGATGTCCCCCACGACCTCTTACAAGGCATTGTTCGCGATCAGCGGTCGCCGCTACATCGTCATCGCCTTCCTCGCCCGTCTCCCACTCGCAATGAGCCAGCTCGGCGTCCTGCTCCTGGTGGCCGAGCGCACCGGTAGCTACGCGATCGGTGGTGGTTGCGCCGGCGCGCTAGCTCTGGCCAACGCCATCGGCGCCCCGCTGTTCGGCAACGCTGCCGACCGCATCGGCCAGCGGCCGATAGCTCTCACCCAGTCGATCTCGGGCGCCGCCGGCCTCATCGCAATCGTCGCGCTCTCGCAGTCCGCAGTTGCGTGGCCGTTGATTGCGGCCATGTGCGCCGCAACCGGGCTCATGCTGCCGCAGGTCGGCCCGCTCGCCCGGGTGCGCTGGCGGCCGATCATCGCCCACCGTGACCAGCCGGTGCGCCTCGTGGACACGGCGTTCTCCTACGAAGGCGCTGCCGATGAAGCCTCTTTTGTCCTCGGCCCGGCATTCGTAGGCATTTTCGGCGCCTTCGGCGGGCCACAGTTCGCGCTCGAGATCGCCGCCGTCGTGTTGGCGGTCTTCGGTGTGTGGTTTGCCGTGCATCCCACTGCGGCCCTGATTCAGCGCACCTCCCTGACACAAGGGGCACCCGCTCGGCTGCTCACTCCTGCCATCGCGATCCTGTGCGTGGCGCAGCTGCTCATCGGCTCGGTCTTCGGCTCGGTGCAGACGGGCACCACCGTCATCGCGACGAACGCCGGTTACGCCTCCATCACCGGCCTGTTCCACGCATTGCTGGGTGTCGGAAGTGTGCTCGCAGGGGTTGGGATGGCTGCCGTGCCGGCGACCTTCGCGTATGCCGACCGGCTGCGGTTGGCCGCGCTGGCCCTCTTTGCCCTGTCGACGCCGCTCCTGCTGGTGGATTCACTCGCAACACTCATCCCCGTGCTCCTCATTCTCGGCTGCTGCGTCGCGCCCTACATGATCACCACCTTCACGTTGGCGGAGGTCATCACGCCGATGCCGCGGGTAGGTGCCGCGATGACGTTGCTCGCGGCCGCGACCGGGCTGGGGTACGCCTGCGGCACCACCATCAGCGGGTACTTCGCCGACGAGCACGGCGCCACGGGTGCCTTCGCCGTCACGGTTACCGCCTGCGTTCTGGGCGCCGCACTGGCTGTCGGCACTCGACGCCCGTTGCTGCGCGCCTCCTCGCAGGTGAAAGACGCGGCATCCGTCCCGGCATAGGCTGAGGTCATGGCTTCTACTGACCTTTTTCGTACCCCGATAGCCCAGAACGCCGCAGCTGCAGTGGCCGCCGGGGCGGGTGTCTTTCTGCAGCCTGCACGGCTGCCCAAGTGGGGTCGGCGCGCCTTGAAGTTCGCCAATACGGCCGGCACCGTGAGCTCGGTCTTCATGTCCACCCGCAGCAAGGGCAACCCGGCCGGCGATTTCGGTGTCGAGCCGACCCGCACCAAAGCTGAGACGGTCGCCACAGCGAGCTCAGCTCTGGCCATCGCAACCGGCGGAATCACCCTGGTCAGCTCCGGTATCGGCCTGAAGGTCGACGCCAAGGTCGAGGGATACCTGATCGGCAAGGGCATCAGGCACCCCCGCATCTGGATGGCCGTCGGCACCGTCGTCGTGCTCTTCGCGGTGAAGCAGGCGCAGGACTACGCCGGAAAACGAGCCGAGGAAGCGGCGCGCAAACAGCTGGAGAAGAAGCAGAAGGGCTGACAGTGGCTCAGCACCCCCTGCCCCCCGATGCCACTGACGTTGCTGGCGCTGCCGAACGGTTGGCGGGCGTCGCCCACCGGACTCCGGTGCTGACCTCGTCACGCGTCGACGCTGACATGGGGATGCATCTCTTCCTGAAGGGTGAGCATCTGCAACGGGTGGGCGCGTTCAAGTTCCGCGGTGCCTACAACGCGATCAGCCAACACGCAGGTCCGGCGGGCGTGGTGGCATTTTCCTCCGGAAACCATGCGCAGGCAGTGGCCAAGGCTGCGGCACTGCTCGGCATACCCGCGACGATCGTGATGCCCACCGACGCTCCGGCGACCAAGCTCGCGGCAACCCGCGGGTACGGAGCCGACGTCGTGCTCTATGACCGCCGCACCGAGGACCGTGCTGCCATCGCTGCCGGCATTGCCGATCGGTCCGGGGCAATGCTGCTGCCGCCGTTCGATCATCACGATGTCATCGCCGGTCAGGGCACAGCGGCCCGAGAACTCATCGCGCAGGCGGGGCCACTTGATGCGGTGATCGTGCCCCTCGGCGGTGGGGGTCTACTGGCGGGCACCTGTCTCGCGGTGCGGACGGCGTGCCCGGAGGCGCTGATCTTCGGGGCTGAGCCGGCGGCGGGCGACGACGGCAAACAGTCTTTGGATGCCGGCCACATCGTGTCCATCGACGTGCCGGAGACTCTCGCGGACGGTGCGCAGACCACTGCGCTGGGCACCCTGACCTTCCCGATCATCCAGCGGGAAGTCACCGACATCGTATTGGTGACCGACGCCGAGCTGATCGAGGCGATGCGGTCGCTCGCTGCGACGTACAAGGCCGTGGTGGAGCCCACCGGAGCACTCGCCTATGCCGCAGCCCGCATCCTGTGCGACCGGCTGGCGGGTATGCGGGTCGGTGTCATCATCTCCGGCGGCAACATCGACCTCGACCGTTACGCCGCGTTGCTCGCCACCTGACCCCTGGCAGCGCAAGTGCAGTGCCGCCGACCGGGGTGGGGTCAGCCTGAGATGTGGTGCCAGAACAGCACATAGACGGCCGCCAGCATCAGCACAGTTCCGGTGACCGCGAACGGCCGACCGGTGCGTGCGATCGCCTCGGCGACCTGCGGTGAGGCTCCCTGATCCACCATCCGCTGACTCGGGGTACGCCGCAGCTTCGGAATTGCGCGCACTGGCGCCAGCATCGCGGCATAAGGCACATAGAGCAGCAGCACCAGGATTGCCAGCGGGATGCGCAGCCAGAACAGCCCCCACAAC
>JALYUK010000488.1 GCA_030853805.1 Actinomycetota bacterium
GACTACGCCCACGTCATTGCTCACTCACTCGCGCAGGTCGGCCTACCAGCAGAGTTAGCGAACGCGGCTGACAGCGACTCCTACGACGAAGCCCTGCGGGCCAGCCACCACGCCGGTATGGACAAGGTCGGACCCGATGTCGGCACCCCGACCATCCACATCAACGATGTCGCTTTCTTCGGGCCAGTGATCAACAGCATCCCGCGCGGCGAAAAAGCCGGCGAACTATGGGACGCCACGGTAACCCTCGCATCCTTCCCCGACTTCTTCGAAATCAAACGAACCAGAACCGGCGACCTCAACTTCAACTGAACCGGCCCACCCAACGCAACCCGTCCGGCGGGAGCACTGGCCTTCAGTGATCGGCACCCTGTGCCTGTCACAACGGGATCGATGACCAAAGCTGGTTCGACAATGGGAGCGGGTAACTCGTTCAGATGGTGGCGAAGAGCAGGTTCGGGGCGGGGCCATCGGTCGCGGACCTTCTTTGCCCGTGGTGCACGGCACTGTAGGCGTGGTTCTGTGGCTGAACCCCGTCCGGCGCACGATCAACGCACCGCTAGTGTTCCCGGGCGTGGGCTCAGCCATCGCCGTAACCGCCCGCCTGCGGGGCGGCTGGTGTCAGTGACAATGACAGGACCGCGCCGGTTGGCGCGGCGATTCTTCCCGTGGTCTGTCCGACGTCCTGGGGTGGGCTGTTTCTGTGCGGTCCTAGCAGGGCCGCGCGCTTGGCGTGACGTGGGTGTGGGCACACTGATCGCATGACAACTACTTTGATCACCGGAGCTAACAAGGGTCTGGGTTACGAAACGGCGCGCCGTTTGATCGGCGAAGGCCACACGGTGTGGATCGGTGCCCGTGACCAGGCCCGTGGCCAGAAGGCCGCCCAGGAGCTCGGTGCTCGATTCGTGCAACTGGATGTCACCAACGATGCATCCGTTGATGCTGCCGCGGCTACTGTCAGCGCCGCTGGCGGGCTGGATGTACTGATCAACAATGCTGGGATCACCGGCCCGCGTGTCCCACCAGGGGAACTGCGCAGAGCAGACGCGTTAGCGGTGTTCGACACGAACGTCTTCTCCATTGTGCGGATGGTCCGCGCGTTCCTGCCGCTCCTGGGCGCCTCCTCCGCAGGAACGATCGTGAACGTCACCAGCGGTTTAGGTTCGTTCACGACCGTTCACGACCAGTCCCGCGTCGAATCCACGGTGATCGCGCCCCTGTACACCTCATCTAAATCGGCCGTGACGATGTTGACCGTTCAGTACGCCAAAGCCCTCCCGGGTATCCGCGTGAACGCAGCAGACCCTGGCTACACGGCCACCGATCTGAACGGCAATTCCGGCACCCAAACCGTCACCGAAGGCACCGACGCCATCGTCCAGCTGGCGCTTCTAGGCCCCGACGGTCCGACCGGCACCTTCATCGACCGTTCCGGGCCAGCGCCCTTCTAAACTCCTCCACCGCCGCTGCATCACCACCCAGATCCTCAGGTGTCGCAGACACCAATCCCTGATCGGGCGAGGTCGTAGCCGGCCTCGGTACTGAGGGGTGGTGTCGGGTTGGAGGGTTTGCGCCGATACCTCCCGCTGGTGTGCTGGTTTATCGCTGCCGGGGTGGTTGCAGATAGAAACGGAACAGTGGTTCAGCGACACAGACCGGTTTAGTACTGCTGGCGGCTTCGATGACGCAGTTGACGGTGATCTGCAAGCCGCCGGTAACGTCCAACAGGGTGGCGCTCGTCCGAATCTGAGACCCGACCGGTACCGGGAAAGGGAAACGAACCTTGTTGACCCCGTAGTTCACGGTCATCTGCGCGTCGGTGACGGTCAGGATCTGTTTGTGCATCGGCACCAGCAGGGACAAGGTCAGGTAACCGTGCTCGACCGGCCCACCAAAGGGGCCCTCGGTGGTGGCCCGGTCAACATCGACGTGGATCCACTGATGGTCACCGGTGGCATCAGCAAAGTTGTTCACCGTGTCCTGGGTGATATCGAACCAGTCGCTGAGGCCCAGGTCCTGGCCCACCAGCGACGGCAACTCCGCCATCGTCGTCGTCGTTGTATTCATGCATCCTCCTGAACACGTTTCCGCCGGCAGAACCCGGCGGGTAGGGCTACAGCGCTCCCACCGTTGGCGACCCCCAGCAGATCCAACACGCGGGCATGCGATGGTGGTGTGTGTTCAGGGGCGTAGGCGTCTGGTGGGGCGTCCGCCGCCGACAATGTTTGCGGTCATCTCGGGGGTGAAGATGCCATAGGGGTTGCCCAAAGTGAGCGCGGTGACCTCGTCGAGGCGTTGTCGCGCGTCATCGGGCAGTGCGTGGTCGACGGCGGCTAGGCCGGCTTCTAGGTGGCGGGGTGTGCGGGCCCCGACCAGGACGGTGTCGACACCGCGTTTGTTCAGTACCCATGCTGTGGCGATGTCCGCGGGGGTGCGGTCCAGTTCTTTTGCGACGTCGCGCAGGACGTTCAGAACGTCCCAGTTGTGGTCGGTGAATTTGCTGTTCCCGAAGGGGTTGTCACCGGTCAGGCGTCCTTGTTCCTGCTGGGCTCCGTTGGTGTATTTTCCGGTTAGGAATCCTCCGGCCAGCGGGCTCCATGGCACGATTCCCAGGCCTAGTTCCGTTGCGGCGGGGATGTGTTCGCGTTCGATGTCGCGGCTGACGAGCGAATACTCCAGTTGTAGTGCGACCGGTGCGGGTAGCGCGTGGGCGCGGGCAAGGGTCGTGACTTGGGTGGCGAACCAGGCGGGCACGTTGGAGAGCCCGTAGTAGCGGATCTTGCCCGCACGGACCAGGTCCGCCATCCCGCCCAGGACTTCCTCGGCGGGGGTGATCGTGTCCCATACGTGCATCCAGTACAGGTCGATGACCTCGGTGCGTAGCCTGCGCAACGAGCCCTCTACCGCGCGGGTCATCATTGCCCGACCGGACCCACCGGTGACCGGACCTCCGACCCCTGCAAATCCGTATTTGGTTGCCAGGACGACCGCGTCCCGCAGGCCGCGCTGTTCCAACATCGCACCGATCAGTTCTTCGCTGCCCCCGCCGCTGTACACGTCGGCGGTGTCGATGTGGTTGCCGCCGGCCTCGATGAACGCATCGAGGACCGCAGCTGATTCTTCATCGGTGGATCCCCACTGCGGGTTGGCCATGGTCATGGTGCCCAACGTCAAGGGGCTGACCAGCAGGCCCGAGGTCCCCAGGCTGCGTAACTCGTTCATTCGAACAGCTCCTGTCCTGCAAAGGTGGCATGTGAGGTGGTCAGGCGGTGGGATCAGGCCAGGCGGGTGGCGAGCAGACCACCATCGACGTCCAGTGTGGTGCCATGCACGAACGTCGCATCGTCGCTGGCCAGGTAGCGCACACCGAATGCGATGTCCACAGGGCGCACGGGTCGTCCGGCGACGGTATTGGCGGTCATCTGATCCAAGATCGCTTCGGAGTCAGCGTTGCCCGGGGTCAGCGTCGCGCCGGGTGCGACCGTGTTCACGCGGATACCGCTCGGTCCGTATTCGGCTGCCCAGGCGCGGGTCAGTTGCTCGGTTGCTGCCTTGGTCGCGGTGTACATCGCGCCGAACGGGCTACCGACCCGGGCCATCCAGGACCCAATATTGATGATCACCCCGCAGCCCTGCTCGACCATCGACGGCGCCAACGCCGCGACCAGAACGTGCGGTGCGCGGACGTTGACCGCGAGCATCGCGTCCAGGTCCGCGTCGGGCAGCCCTTCGGTCGCGGTGACCGGGTAGAGGCCAGCGTTGTTGACCAGGATGTCCACCCGGCCACCCAGTGTTTCGGTGGCTTCCGCGGCGAACTTGCGGATGTCGTCATAGGACCCCCCAAGGTCCACGGTCACGGCATGCGCCGTACCGCCCGCTGCGGTGATCGTGTCGACGACGCCTCGTGCGCGATCCGCATCACGGCCGCTGACGACCACGGTGGCGCCACTGGCTGCCAACACCCGGGCGATGGCTTCACCGATGCCGCTGGTGGAACCGGTCACGATCGCGGTCTTGCCCTCCAACCGGTGATCAGGGGTGATGTCATGAAGGACCTGCTCATTGGACTGCATGGTCCATTCATAGCATCGGATGGACCGGTGAGTCCAGTCGGCGTAGCGTGATCACATGCCTGAGTCCCCTGCAACAACCCTGACGAAACGTGGGCGCCTGACACGCCAGCGCATCGTGGAAGCCACGGGTGAGCAGATCCTGGCCGCCGGTATCGGTGGCACCAGTCTGGATGGGGTGCGTGCTGCGACGCTGACGAGCAAGTCCCAGCTCTTCCACTACTTCCCTGGCGGCAAACACGAACTGGTGCGCGCGGTCGCCGAATGGGAGGGCGCCCAGTTACTTGCGGCGCAGGAACCGGAGATACACGACCTGTCCACGTATGAGTCCTGGCACCGGTGGCGTGCTCAACTAGTCGATTACTACATCGGCCGCGGTCGGTGGGCCTGCCCTATCGGCTCTTTGGTCACCGAGGCAGCCCACAGCGACCCCGACCTCGCCGCGGTGTTACACGACGCGTTCGCCAACTGGCGCGCTCTGCTAGCCGCAGGAATCGTCCGCATGCAGCACAACGGTGGCTCAGCCCATGCTGACCCTGACCCCGACCGTGCCGCAGCGGCGATCCTCGCGTCGATCCAAGGCGGACTACTACTTAGCCAATCCGAACGCGACCCATGGCCCCTACAAGCAGCACTAGATCAAAGCCTGCACGCACTCGATACTTCCTGAACACCATCACGGCGACGTCAACCACCACACGTCGATTGACCCAAGCACCACACACGGTCATCCAGGGCATCCATGTCAGGCCGTAAGGGGAACGGTCACCGGCGACGGCCAGCGACGAATGGGTGCTCGGCGCTCAGATCGCTGGAGCCGTCTCACTCAGGTGCTCTATACGGAGCACGGTCGCGGTGACCGCGTCCGCAAGCGGATCCCCGATCGGAGCGGAACCTTCTGCAGGGCAGCCCGGGTCCGGGCTAGGAGCCCACGAGGAGGGTGATGGCGACGTCGAGGTGGGCACGGTAGTCCTCGCGGGTGTCGACTTGGTGTTTGATGCCGATGGACGTGCTGATGAGCGTGGGGGCTATTTGAAGTGCTGCTTCCAACCCGCGTTCAGCCGCCAGCGCGTTGGTGATCAGTTGCTGGAACCGCCCCGGTGCGTTCACGGTGATGGCGCCGAGCAGGTCGGGATTGGACTCGATCACTGTGGAAATATCGCGGGTCAGCGCGCCGACGTAGCGGCCGGCCCACTCGTCGAAAGATTCCAGCAGGCGCGCGCTCAGTGGCTGATCCGTGCTGGCCAGAATGCGCTCAACGGTCGCGAGGTCTGTCTGCAGTGCCCGGGTGACCGCGGCCCGGAACAGGTCCCCTTTGGAGGCGAACAGGAAGTACAGGCCCGGGCGGGAGATGCGCGCACTCCGCGCCACTTGCTCCATCGAGGTCTTGCGATAGCCATAGCGGGCGAACGTGAGCAGCGCGGACTCCAGGACCGCATCACGACGGCGGGTGTCGGTGACCGTTGCGGCTGGCTGACTGATCGGGGTAGGCGCCACCCCTGCACTGTACTCACTAAACAGATCAGGGATTTTGCGTATAGTCCAGGTTATGACCGTGCGCAGAACCATCTCCACACCGTTCACCGCCACCAGCACCGCCGAGGAGGTCCTCGCCGGTGTCGACCTGAGTGGGATGCGGGCGAATGTCACGGGGGCGACCTCGGGTATCGGACGTGAGACCGCGCGGGCATTGACCGCCGCCGGCGCCGAAGTGACGATCGCCGTCCGCAACACCCAAGCCGGTGAGCAGATCGCCGACTCGATCGCTACGGGTACCGGGGGCATTCGGCCACGCGTTCTCCGCCTCGATCTGGCCGACATGGGTACGGTCACGCGCTTTGTGAACGCGTGGGAGGGGCCGTTGCACCTGTTGGTCAACAACGCTGGGCTCGTCACCGGTGGCCTGGAACGAACACCGCAGGGTTGGGAGTTGCAGTTCGCGACCAATCACCTGGGGCACTTCGCTCTCGCTGTCGGTCTGCACGACGCGCTGGCGCTGGGAGCATCCGAACGGGAAGGGTCACGGATCGTGTCGCTCAGTTCTACCGCACACATGCGCGCCGGCATCGACTTTCAGGACCTTCACTTCGAGCGTCGCGACTACGACCCGCAGATCGCCTACGCCCAATCCAAGACCGCGAACTCTTTGTTCGCGGTCGAAGCCACCACCCGGTGGGCTCACGACGGGATCGTCGCCAACACCGTGAACCCTGGTGGCGTAGCAACCGGGCTCCAGCGCAACTTCACCACGGCGCAGAAAGAATCCCTGGACGCCGCCGAAACCGCCGGGGTCTTCACCTACAAAAGCATTGAGCAGGGCGCGGCCACCACTCTCGTCGCGGCAGTTGCCCCGCAGTTCGCCCACACCGGGGGCCACTACCTTGACGACGGACAAGAGGCCTACACCGTCCCGGACGACGCCGACCTGGCCCAACACCCCCACGGCGTGAAGCAATGGGCACTGGACCCCGACACCGCCCAACACCTATGGAACGGCTCAACCGGCCTGCTGCAACCCTGAACACCCCAGCCGCCACCGGCGCCATCATCGCAATGACGCGGTGAAAGACCACCCCAGAGACGCTGAAACTCGCTAGAGCTGGCAGGCAAGTTCCGTCCCGTAGTCCGATCGCTCACTGGTGCTGGTTCCCTGTCCTATCGGCCGATAAAGCTGGTCAGCGGCAAAGGGGTGCGCGTTGTCGTTGAACTGGCTCAGATACTGAATGCCGACTCCCAAAGGAGTGGGACGCCGGTCGCGGCGTCAAGCTGCGCTGCGACGTCGACGTCTTCCTCGAAGCCACGTGCCGCTAATTCACGTCCACTGACGCAGTTTCGGAGGGTATTACCCAGATCAGGTGTGGCGTCGTAAAGACAGGCAGCGGCGAGAGTCTCGGGACTGCACTCGGAGGCGAATCCCGCTGAGACCAGCTGGGAGGCGATGGCACCCACACCGAGGTGATCCTCCAGAGCTGGCCGAAGTGAGTCATCTGAGGCCCACCGCTCACCCGCGGCGATGAGGGCGACCGAGCAACCGGCATTCAACTGAGTCACCGCCCAAAAACCGGCTGCGCGTGCATTTCGCAAACAACCGATGGCCACTGTTGAGCCCGTGCTGTTGAGCGCGGAAGCGATCGTTGACCCGTTGGGCGAGGGAAGCACGAGCCGGGGAACCGGGTGGGATCTCAGGAGCCCGGCTGGTGACAGGGAGGGCGCACGGACCGCTGCGGTCTGCGCTGCCTTGAGGCGTCCGACCGCGAGCACCGCATCGCGTTCTGCTGCGAACGCCGTCGCGCGGTCATCGTTCCAGGGATATGGATACACCTTCATCCCGCGCTCTGTTGCAACCGACACCGAGGTAGAAAAACTCAGCACGTCGACCACCACACTGACGTCAGCTGCGCAGGCCTGGGCACCGGCAGGTCCCCAAGCCAGTCGCACACCGAAGGCGCCCTGACCGAAGTAGTCCATCACCAGCAATCTAGGGCCCTCATATCTGCACAGCCGCCAGCCTCGGGCAACATCACATCTCAACCTCCGAATTGACTCTGACAGGTTGGTTTGGCCCCACTGTGACGGCCTGATTTGGCCCCACTGGCGACTTGCCGGGGTGGTTGTGACGGTTTGATCTGGCCCCACCTGAACCTGGCTTCATCTGCTGGTTTACGGGACGGGGTTTGGGATGGAGTCACGGGTGGAGTTGTTCGCTGCAATACGCCGGGATGCGCGGGTGCAGGAGCTGTCGATCCGACAACTCGCGGCCCGGCATGGGGTGCATCGGCGCACGGTGCGGCTGGCGTTGGCGGCGGCGACCCCGCCGGTGCGGAAAGTACCGGCCAGGGGGGCGCCCCGACTGGACCCGTTCAAGGACGTCATCGACTCCATGTTGCGGGCTGATCTTGACGCGCCGCGCAAGCAGCGTCATACCGCGACCAGGATCCTGGCCCGGCTGGTGGAAGAGCACGCTGCGACCGGGTTGTCGTATTCGACGGTGCGGGATTACGTGCGGGTCCGGCGCGCCCAAATTGCTGGGGAGGGTGGCCGGCGGGTGGAGGCGTTCATTGCTCAACACCACGCTCCTGGTGAGGAGGCCGAGGTCGATTTCGGGGAGGTGTGGGTTGTGATCGATGGGGTGAAAACCAAGTGCTACATGTTCGTGTTCTGGTTGTCCCACTCCGGGAAAGCGATTCATCGGGTGTACCCGACACAGGCTCAGGAAGCGTTCCTGGAAGGCCATATTGAGGCGTTCGACGCGGTCGGTGGAGTTCCGACCCGGCACATCAAATACGACAACTTGTCCGCGGCGGTGGCGGCGGTGATCCGGGGCCCGGGCCGGGCTAGGAATGAGAACGAGCGGTGGGTGTTGTTCCGTTCCCATTACGGGTTTGACCCGTTTTATTGCGAGCCTGGCCTGGGCGGGGCTCATGAGAAGGGCGGGGTGGAAGGTGCCGTTGGGTGGTTCCGACGGAACCACCTGTCCCCGATGCCCGACGTTGCTTCGTTGGATGAGCTGAACGAACAGATCCGCGGGTGGGAACTCGCCGACGAAGATCGCACGATCAGCGGTCACGTGCACACCATCAGCCACGACCTGGCCGTGGAGCGGCCGTTGTTGCGCCCGTTGCCGCAGGAGGGGTTCGACCCTGGTTTGGTGTTGCACCCGCGGGTGGATCGGTCCTCGATGATCACGGTGCGGATGGTGAAGTACTCCGTGCCCGCGCACCTGATCGGACGCCGTGTCCGTGTCTCGTTGCGGGCCAGCCAGGTCGTGGTGTTCGACGGGCGGACCGTCGTAGCGACCCATCCGCGGATCGCTGCCCGGACCGGGCACCACGTGATCCTGGATCACTACCTGGAGGTGTTGCGGTTCAAACCCGGCGCGCTACCGGGGTCCACCGCCCTGGTCCAAGCCCGCACCGCGGGGGTCTTCACCAGCGAGCATGAAGCGTTCTGGGCCGCGTCCCGCAAAGTCAACGGTGACGCCGATGGGACCCGTGAACTCCTGGACGTCCTGCTCCTGCACCGGTCGCTACCCGCTGACGCGATCACCGCAGGGATCAGCGCCGCACTACGAGTCGGTGCGGTCACCGCCGACGTCGTTGCCGTCGAAGCCCGCCGCCACGCCGACACCACCCCCGCCGGGCTACAGGAAGGTGTGGCCAGTGCTGCCCGTCA
>JALYUK010000489.1 GCA_030853805.1 Actinomycetota bacterium
GCGCTAACCACACCCGCATGTCGTTCGCCTATCGGCGCGGGGTTCTCGTCGTGGGCGTCCCGTATGGAACACCTCTGCGGAACGTCGGTCGGCGTGCTCAATGATCGGACCCACTCGGTTGGCGATCGCCTCACCCGTCGCCGCATGTCGTTCCCCCAACGACACGTGCGATCTGGGCACCGTCGACGCGTGATGGATCTTGGACCGTTGGCACACTCGCTCCGAATACCTACCTATGTAGAGATCGATGTGTATTGTTTGGTACATGCGGAAGACGGAGACCACCCTCAGAGTTGTTGGGGCGTTCCTTGCCAACCCAGATTCCCGTCAGTGGGGATACGAACTGTGCCAGTCGACCGGTATTCGATCCGGCAGCCTGTACCCCGTCTTGACCCGGCTTCTGGATGCTGAGTGGATCGCGGATGGATGGGAAGATCCCACCCAGATCAGCGGTCGGCCACCACGGCGCTACTACACGCTGACCGACCTCGGCCGTTCTGAGATGGGTGCGTTCCGAGCAGTAGCGGTTTCTGAGAAGCGATTCTCTTCGCCTGTCTTGAAACCTCTGGGAGGGACAGCGTGACACCTGAGCTGCTTCTCGAGCATTGGAGTGTGCCAGCGATTGTCGTTGTACTCCTGGAGTTAGGCGTCGTGCCACAACTCTTGCTAAGACTCACCCTTTGGTGCTATCCGAAAGGCCACGACCGGCGTGCCGAACTACTCGCAGAGTTCGCGGTGGTGGCTCAAGCTGGACGGCTTTTGTGGGTGCTGGATGTTCTCACCGCAGGGATCTTCGATGGTCTACTGCTTCGTCGTCGCGCGCGTTCGACTAGGGCGTGCATCCACCCCGAGATTTTCAGGTTTCGGGTCTTGATGGCGTCACTGCTGCTCGCTGGCTCCACTGCAATCTTGAATGAGTACATCCCCGCCTGGACTGCGTCTTCACCTCTCGGCGTTGTGATGCTTGTCTTCCTGGGACTTTCCCTCGGGTCGGTCGTATGGGTAGCCGCATTGACCTCTGATGCCGCACGTCGTGCGCAGCAGGCGGTCGCCGATTCCGGAGATCAGCTAAACGAAGAGGTCGAGCCCCGCTGATTATGGCGGCTGATACCTAGGCTTCACCGAGCGTTTACCGATCGGCGATCGGGGCCGTCGATTACCGCCCGATCCGATATGGGGTGCTTCTGATGCGGGAGTCGGTAGTGGAGATTCCACGGTAGATCAGGCGGGTCTCGATGGGCATTGAGTGGATAAAGGGTAGCTATGTCATAGGTGGAAGCCGGGAGTACGGCGCACGACGTCGCTGGCGGCGCAGGCGGCATACAGTTCAGCGACTCCACGCACCCAGTCATAGAAAACGCCCTTGGCGCTTAGCATTTCAACCCCAGCGTCCCGCAACCGTTGTAGCCCGGCATCATGGGAATCACCGGGGGAGAATAGACAGTCCTGCGCCACCACGACTCGGTGACCCTGTTGCTTTAGCAGCAACGCGGTGTGCGAGACGCACACGTCGGTTTCCATACCGACGATGACGGCAGTGCCTCGATGGGTGTCATCGATCGCCCTCATGATTTGGGGGTTTGCTGGCGCCCCGAAGTACTTCTTGTCGAGTATTGGCGTGCCGTGGGGCAGGTGGGATGCGATGCGGGCGTCGGTTGCCCCGTTGATATCGGCTTCTTCTTCGGTAACCACGATGGGCACGCCGACGACGGACGCGACAGCCACGAGCCACCCTGACCGATCGAATGTGTCGTGCAGGCGGTCGAAATCGACATCGTCGCGGGTCGTGGGGTAGAAGCATTGCTGCGCGTCGATGACGAGCAGGAAGCAGTCGTCGCGCTCAAGTAGGGGCATTGATTCACTTTACTCGGGGGTTGTGATGCTAGTGGCGGGATCAGCTGGCTGATCAACGTGAGGTCAGATCGCCTACGCCGCCCGGCAACCACTAATGGATGAAACGTCCACTAGATCGGTCACGTGGCGGCGGCCGCGAGGACCTATTGCCTGCGCGGAGTGTTCCGCTCATTGATCGTTGATCGGTATGGATGGGTGGGCGGTCATAGTGGTGTTCAAAGTTCTGGCGTACGGTCCGGTGGTGGCATCCAAGCGTCTTGAATCGATGAACCTGAGTCTGTTAGTTACTGCGGTAAGCGCGGGTGTAAGCCTGGGTTACGCCGTTCAAGCTGTTGTCCGCGGGCGTGAGGTTACTGCTCAGTACGCCGCGGCTCGTAGTGCGGCCCTCACGTTTGCTGTCGGGGCGGTTCTCGCGCGCCCTGCCTGGCGCACTCGGCAAGTGATTGTCGGGTTGGGATTGACCATGGGCACGGTTCAACTATTTGACGCGGGGATCGGCGTTGGCCAGCGCGACCTTGTCAAAACACTCGGTCCGGCTGCAACGGGCGTGGCTGGCGTCGCCTCAGCTCTGGCCGCTGCACGAGCTGGGCGTCAGGCCTGAACAACGAGTAGCGCAGAAGCGGATCCTGTAACGGCGACCGCCGACCACAGGTCGGCGGGTTGGGCTAACGCTAGTGACGGATCCTCAGCCGAAGGGGTGGTTGCCCGTCGTGCCCCATTGTCGATACCCCCACCAGCGTTACATCACCGCTGCCGTGCCAAGTCTGTGCCACGCAAAACACAGCGAGGTGAGCACGGGTGGGTCGTCGCGCTCTTCGCAGGCATCATGGTGACCGTCCGCAACGGGTGCTTGCTAAGGCTGCCGGCAACCGCGGTGGCGTCCCGCTCAACGATCGGCGAATTCAGGCGGTCCTTGCAACACCGGGAGTTTCTGGGTCGAATAGTAGCTCTTGCATGGCTTGTGCTGGGGTCTTGCCGTGCAGGGTCTTGCGG
>JALYUK010000495.1 GCA_030853805.1 Actinomycetota bacterium
GTTCTGGCCCATCAACATCAGGAACAGGCTTTTGAGAACCGCGTGTCCACGGGCGCGCCTCACCGTCGCTTCGTCCGCTGACGCATACCTGAAGAAGAAGTGGGCGATGGCCTCGGCGGGCAAAAGAAGCCACGCAGCGGCCAGGTCCACTGCGGGGTCTCCGGCGAGCATGTCTTCAAAATCGACTACGCCTGCCAGGGTGCCGCCCGCGGTGATGACGTTGGCAGGATGCAGATCCCCGTGGACCCACACCGGTGGGCTGTCCCAGGGGGAAGCCGCCGTGGCGTCATCCCAGACGGCCCGGATCATGGCCTCATCGGCGCCGATAGCGGCAGGGTCGATCGAGTCGAGGTAGTACTCAAACCCTTTCGTGCAGTCTTTGGGGTGTGCCGCTCGGCCGGCGGTATCAGCGGGTGCATCTGCTGGAGCGGTCACATGCAATGCCAGCAGAAACTCCGCAAGAGCTTCAGCTGCGTGCGTGCCGCGGGTAATGACCCCCTTGTCCAGGGGCAGGCCCGGTACCCAGGTCATCACTGTCCACATTTTCGGGAATCGCTGCGATGGTGCACCGTTGCGGACTGGGACGGGAATGGGCAGTGGTAGTCGTGGAGCGAGCAGCGGTAGCCATCGCCGCTCTGCGAGGTGTTGGTTTGGACCGGTGTTCATACGCTGGACACGCACGGCGAGGTCCTCTCCCAGCCGCCACATCTGGTTGCCCCACCCGCCCTCAACCTCACGCAGCGACAAATCGGCCAAGTCGGCATGCTGTTCCCGCAGCAGATCGCGGATCAGACCTGCGCTGACTTCCGTCATAGAAAGAAACCTAGCTTGGGGTTGACCCCGTTCCGGTCGCCGATCGGTGTCCGGGACGGCTCCTGAGCGACGGGAGGTCTGGTGGCAGTCAGCATTGACGGGTCGAACCTCTCAACGTTGAGGTCGAGGGGATTGAGTATCCCGCTGAACCGTCCTACACCCCGATTGTGAAGAGCCCCTTTCACCAAGAAGCGATACCTTGGCGGGAACCACGCCAGCAGATCGACGCAAGGCGCACACTGTGCCTAATGCCACGTGGCCGGAGGCAACAAAGCAACGGGAGGGCCGCAACTCATGGCTATTGCTACTGAAGCCCCGCCATCAACATTCAGCCCCCGGCGACGCCGAGCATGGATCGCGTTGGTGGTGGTGATCGTGGTTGCATGCTTTGCGGCTGTCGGCGGCTGGTGGGCTACCTCCGCCCACGCTCTTTTCGGCTATGGCAGCACAGAAAGTGTTCCACTGCCGGTGGGGAAAACTCTCTACACGGGGCTGGAAATCGGTCCTGCGACTCAGACCGTGAACCTAGACATCACGTCCCTGCGACCACGAATCGTGCAGAACACCAGCAACGCCACTATCCGTCTGATGGTCTGCACACCGAAACCTTCGGCCCAGGACACGCTTGGCATGAGCGACAAAGTCTCCCCGTACTGCACCACGACTGCGTTCAGCCCTGGCACCAAACACACCATCGGGCCAGGACACCCCTACTTCATCGTGGCAATCACGCCCACCCAAGCGGGGAAGGTACACATTCAAGGAACCGACCTCACGTACTGGCAAGGTATTCGACACGGCTCGCAACACGCCGGGATCGACATCACCGTCACGACCCCCTGACAAACGACGAGTGCTCGCGCGCGAGCAGTCCACGAAACGGCGGTGCGCACTATCGCGACGAAGGCGACGGTTCACTTCTGGCCCGTCGATGCCTGCGGGGATCGCGAACCGATCAAGCATCGACGATTGCTGAAAACAGTCCATTTGCAGCCGGCAGCCAATTCCCGGTCACCGATCGTTCACTGGGACGTTGATGGCCTACTTGGCGTTTATGGCGTGGTTGGCGCATACTGAGGTCATGACGGTCGAGCCCATTGAACTTTCGGTAAGCCAGGCCCGTGATCAGTTCTCCGACGCGGTCAATCGCGCAGCGTTCGGCGGAGAAGTCACCTACGTGACTCGCGGCCGCGGGCACACGCGAGCAGCAGCGATCGTTCCGGCAGAATTCGTCGAGGCCTATGAATCACTGATCGATCAGCAAGACGGCGCAATTGCCACCAGGCGCCTTGCCAACATTGACGCCGGCCACAGCCAGGTAATACCGGCTGACCAGGTCATGCAAGATTTTGATCTGTGACCGATAGCGGCCGGTACAGCGTCGGATACGACACCACAGCCCGCAAAGAACTCGACAAGCTCGACAGGCAGGTCGCCAAGCGCGTCGCTCGAGCAATTTCCGCGCTGGGCACCAACCCCCGACCGGCTGGTTGCCGCCGCTTGGTCGGATACGACGATCTATGGCGGTTACGCGTCGGTGACTACCGAATCATCTACACAATCCGGGACACCGAGTTGATCGTTCTCGCGTTACGGATCGCGCATCGCAGCGACGTGTACCGACGCATCTGACCAGAGCCGCCCGTCCCGTAGCCAGTAGCTGACCGGGGCGGCGTATGGCGCGAGCACCCTTTCCCCCTAGCTGCTGCTGCACCTCGTCGACGAGGTTGGGCGTCGGGGCTTGATCAGGTGTGTGCGTCGGGTTTAACCGGGTGGTGCTGTACGAAGCGCAGGATCAGGAAGATGACGACGCCGGTAACGGCGATGGCGACGAGCTTCTCCCAAAATGCATGGAACCCAAAGGCCCCCATGACGGGAAAGGCCACCACGTACATGACCGTGTAAAGCCCGAGAAGCCTCCCAATG
>JALYUK010000498.1 GCA_030853805.1 Actinomycetota bacterium
TACTACGACCGGTGGCGCGCGGGCTTGTGCCGATCCATGAGCGCTTCGCCGCGACCATTGACGAGCCGCTGCTGCGAAGAGTCCTGGAGCTGGTGCCCGACGAATGGCTCGAGACCGCGATGGGGCCGGGCAACCTGTCCGACCCGGTCGGCGTGCGGTCGATCTACGTCGAGCATCTGCTCGCGCGGATGGCCACACCCTCGCCGTGGCTGCCGCAGGACCCGTCATGAGTGAGCTGATGGGGTATCAGTACGTCGTGCTGAGGGTCGTGCCCTCGGCGGTGCGCGAGGAGTTCGTCAACGTCGGAGTCGTGCTCTACTGCCAGCAGGCGCAGTTCCTCCGTGTTGCCTGGTCGGTGCAGGAGGACCGGGTTCGAGCGCTGTGGCCCGCCCTGGACTGTGCCGAAGTACGGGCAGCATTGGCCGGCGCCGCGGCGACCTGCCGGGAAGGCAGCCTCGAGGGTCATCCGGAGTTGTCCGGCCTGGGCCCGCGGTTCGGCTGGCTGGCGGCGCCGCGCTCCACCGTGCTGCGTCCCGGGCCGCGCCATGGCGGCCTGACGTTCGATCCCGCCGCCGAGCTGGCCCGGTTGCACGCGGTACTGGTGCAGGCGTGACACTCGCGCCCTGATTCTCCGGCGCTCCCAGCCGCGGTGGGTAGTTTTGATGTGCATGATCCCTGCGAGGTGGATTGGCTCATGACGACCGACGATGAGGAGATATCGATGCCACTTACGGGTGAGTACGCCACGGAGAAGACCGGCTGGGTACGCGACCAGCTCGCAACGATCGACGAAGCCGGCACCACGGAGGCCGCATCGGTTCATGGCCTGCAGATCGTGGTCTTCACGGTGCGTAGTGCCAAGACCGGGTTATTGCGTCGGGTGCCGCTCATGCGGGTGGAGCACGACGGTGTGTATGCCGCGGTGGCCTCGTACGGTGGCGCACCGAAGCATCCCGCCTGGTACTACAACTTCGTGGCTAACCCTCACGTCGAGGTTCATGACGGTGCATCCCACCATGACGGTGTCGCGCGGGTGATCGACGGCGAAGAACGTGCAGTGTGGTGGGAGCGTGGGGTCGCGGCATTCCCGCCCTACGCCGAGTACCAAACCAAGACCGACCGGCAGATTCCCGTCTTCCTCGTCGAGCCCGTCTGACCCGACCTGCTATCCCGCATCTCGAGATTTGGACATGCTGACCGGGGCATATATGCCCCGGTCAGCATGTCCAAATCTCAATCCTTAGAAGAGTTTCAAGGGCGGCTGCTGCGCCATGGCCAAATTGAGCTCCATCAGCCGGTCGCTCGGCCGGGTGAAACCGATGCGCTCGTACAGTCCACGCGCGGCATCGTCGGCGTTGAGCTGGATACGAGTGATGTCATGCTCCCAACACCACCCGAGGACAGCACGCAGTAACTGTTCGCCAACCCCCTGTCGGCGTCGGAGTACATCGACGTACACCGCTGACAGATGCAGCCAGCCGTTGCGGGGCCGAAACAGACTCGGCAGCTTCTCAACGTGCGCCCCCACAACAAACCCGATCGGGTTGCCATCAACAGTCGTGGCGACCCACGCCGGACGGCTGTGGCAGTCGGTCAGCCACGCGTCGGCATACCGACTGATGAAGTCCCCTTGAGGAACACCCCCGCGTTCCAAATCCCAGCGCAGTTGTAGAGCCCCGAGCGCCAGTGCGTCATCTCGCTCAGCGATCCGCACACGCACGTCGTCCACGCAGGCAGTCAACCACCCTTCTCACGGTTTGGACATGCTCAACGGGGCATATATGCCCCGTTCAGCATGTCCAAATCGTGGTCAGGTGCGACCCATCGCCTCTCGGTGCGCCCGCACCACCTGATCCATGAACTTCTCAGGATGGTGCCGCAATCCGAATAGCGGAATCCGCAGTACCCGCTCGTTACCCAACATCACATCGTTCTGACGTAGCGCATCGCTGGTGATGCCCTCTGTCGTGAAGTGCTGCGAGCCGTCGATCTCGACCAGCAGCCCAATGTGTTCCCATCCCGCATCGATGTAGGCGACACCGTTCGGTCGCTGACGATGAATCTGCCGCTCGGGTGAAGGTAGACCGTATGACGCGCACAGGGCTGCGAAGTCGAGTTCGCCGAGCGATTCCGCGCCGTCGCACACGTCCTGGATCGACTGTGCGATGGTCCCGCGCCGAGCTGTATAGCCGACCTTCGCCCACTCTGCCTGCAACCTCTCGCCGTGCACCACCCCTTGCTGCACAGCCATGGCGATGATGAGGGCCGCTGTGCGGTCGGTGACGGCCCACCCGGCGGCCCGCAGACAGGCGATTTCGGGCATCACGCGAGTGACCGGACCACCGATGGTTGTCCCGACGTCATTTGGTCGATGAAGGGTCACCCCGTGCAGGTCGTGTGTTGCGTTGGCAGACGGCACGCTGATGTGCACGGTTGGCTGGTCGAAGTTCTCCAGACCGGCGGCCTGCAGCGCGGTGACACCATCGAGCGCAGCGCCCGAGCCGCTTTCCCAGATCGCCCATTGCCAGCGAGCGCGGCCGGAGAGTTCGGTCCCGACAAGAAGCACCGTGTAGCGCCCTGCGAGGCGCCATCGACCTGCTCTGACCTCTGTTCGCAGGTCCGCCCGAGTCACCCCCGCACGCCGCAGGTCATCGCGGTGCACTATCCCGTCATGCAGAACGGCTAGCCGTGCAAATGTCGCCGCGCGTCCAGTCCGCGACGTGCCTCGCTGCCCTGGTGGTGCGAGATCGGTGAAAACTTCCGCGATTGCCATAGCCAGATGTCAGCATCGTGGCGCCGCCCGGGCGAGAGACTGCAGTCAATCTGTGGGTGAGCGAGGTGTCGATCGGTGGATGTGGACGAGGATCATCCCAGTCTTTGGACATGCTGAGCGGGGCGAATATGCCCCGCTCAGCATGTCCAAATCGGGAGGAGCAGGGCTTAAACCTGGGCGCGCGACTCGATCGCCGTGCGGACCAACTCGATCGCCTCATCGACAGGCACGCCGTTCTGCTGTGACCCGTCTCGGAAGCGGAACGACACGGCCCCAGCCTCCCTGTCTTCCTCGCCGGCGATCAGTGTGAACGGCACCTTTGACTTGGACGCGTTACGAATCTTCTTCGGGAAACGGTCGTCCGAGGTGTCGAGCTCAGTGCGAATTCCTCTCTCACGCATCTGGTCCAGCACACCCTGCAGGTAGTCGTCATATTCCGACGCAACGGGCACGCCCAATACCTGCACCGGGGAAAGCCACGGCGGGAAGGCCCCCGCATAGTGCTCCACCAACACACCGAGGAAGCGCTCGATGGAGCCGAACTTCGCGGAGTGGATCATCACCGGTTCCTGCCGGGTGCCGTCCGCCGCCTGGTATTCCAGGCCGAACCGCTCCGGCTGATTGAAGTCGTACTGAATCGTCGACATCTGCCAGGTCCGACCGATTGCGTCGCGGGCCTGCACTGAGATCTTCGGGCCGTAGAACGCTGCGCCGCCCGGGTCGGCCACCAGATCCAGGCCCGAGTCGGTCGCGACCTTCTCCAGGATCGCCGTCGCTTCCGCCCACTGCTCATCACTGCCGATGAACTTGTCCTTCTTCTTCCCGTCATCACGGGTCGACAGCTCCAGGTAGAAGTCGTCGAGCCCAAAATCGCGCAGCAGGGACAACACAAAATTCAACAGGTGCTTGATCTCCCCCGGCGCCTGCTCGCGGGTGACGTAGGAGTGCGAATCGTCCATCTCCAGGCCACGGACCCGGGTCAGCCCATGCACCACACCAGACTTCTCGTACCGGTACACCGACCCGAATTCAAACAGCCGAAGCGGCAACTCCCGGTAGGAGCGCCCCCGCGACCGGTAGATCAAGTTGTGCATCGGGCAGTTCATCGCCTTCAGCTGATACTTCGCGCCTTCCAGTTCCATCGGCGGGAACATCGTGTCGGCGTAGTAGGGCAGGTGTCCCGAGGTGTGGAACAGCCCGTCCTTGGTGATGTGCGGGGTACCGACGTACTCGAAACCCTCCTCTATATGCCGGCGGCGGGAGTAGTCCTCCATCTCGCGCTTGATAACGCCACCCTTGGGGTGGAAGAGCGGCAACCCCGACCCCAGCTCCTCCGGGAAGGAGTACAGGTCCAGCTCGGCGCCGAGCTTGCGGTGGTCGCGCTTCTCCGCCTCGGCCAACCGCTCGATGTGCGCCCGTAGTTCGTCCTTGCTCGGCCACGCGGTGCCGTAGATGCGCTGTAGTGAGGGGTTCTTCTCATTCCCCCGCCAGTACGCCGCCGCCGACCGCATCACCTTGAACGCGTTGCCGAGCAGCTTGGTAGACGGAAGGTGCGGCCCCCGGCACAGGTCGCCCCAGGCGCGGGATCCGTCGCGCCGGATGTTGTCGTAGATGGTGAGTTCGCCTGCGCCCACTTCGTTCTCGGCGCCGTCCGCGGCGTCTGCCGCGCCGCCCTTGAGGCCGATCAGCTCCAGCTTGAACGGCTCGTCCGCGAGCTCCGCGCGCGCTTGGTCGTCACTGACGACTCGTCGGACGAAGGTCTGGCCTTCGTTGACGATGCGCTGCATCGCCTTTTCGAGGGCCTTCAGATCCTCAGGGGTGAAGGGCGTTTCCACGTCGAAGTCGTAGTAGAACCCATCGACAATCGGCGGACCGATGCCCAGCTTCGCGCTCGGGTTGATCTGCTGGACGGCCTGTGCGAGCACGTGGGCGGCACTGTGCCGCAGCACATTGAGCCCGTCAGGCGAGCCGATGTCGACTGGGTCGACTCGTGCGCCTTCCGGAATCTCGCGGAAAAGGTCCTGCAGCGCCCCGTCGACGTGCATTGCCACCACGCCCTTGTCGGCACCGAACAAATCGGTGCCCGTCGTGCCCTGGTCCACCGATCGCTCGTCTGTACCGACGTGGATGGTGAGTTGGGCTGACACGTGGATCTCCTCTTGCGACGCGCGTCGGCGGGCTGCCGACTGCTGCGCGGTCAAGGCTAATGGTCCAGCCCCACCCGCTTCACCTGCGTTTGCGCCGAACTCCTCCCGCCCCATTGGCTGCATCTTTTGGTGAGGGTGTCGCTATTGCACGTCCCTCACCAAAAGATGCAACCCAAGCGTGTATGAACGACGGGTGACCACGCCCTACATCAGCGCCGTACGACTCGGCGGCTCGTCCGCGCTACCGCTGCTCGTCCTCGGCCCGGCCCTGGGCACCAGCGCCCGCGCGCTCTGGTCGCGCTGCGCCGTCCACCTCACCGACCGTTTCGAGGTCCTCGCCTGGGACCTACCCGGCCACGGCTCGAACACCGAGGTGGCAGAACCGTTTTCGATAGCAGATCTGGCTGCCGGCGTGCGTTCGCTGGTCGATGACGTGCTCACCGCGCGCGGTGAGCCTGGCGGTTCCTTCACCTATGCCGGTGACTCGGTAGGCGGCGCGGTCGGACTGCAGCTGCTGCTCGACGTGCCGCTGCGGGTAGATCGCGCGGTGCTGGTCTGTACGGGCGCCATCATCGGTACGCCGCAATCCTGGGCGGAGCGAGCAGCAATGGTTCGCGCCTCGGGCACCGAGACGACCATCGAGCGCGCTACCCACACCTGGTTCTCCCCCGGTTTTCTACACCTCGAGCCGGCCGTCGCAGCCGAACTACTGCAAGCGTTGCGGGATGCCGACGACGAGGGGTACGCCCAGGTATGCGGCGCATTGGCGCGGTTCGACGTACGGGACAGATTGGATCGCATCCGCAACCCGGTCGTCGCCGTCGCGGGATCACTTGACGAATCCACTCCTGTTGCCGGGCTCCGGGAGATCGCGGACAGCGTGCGCACCGGTGAACTGGTCGTGCTGGATGACGTCGCTCATCTGGCCGTGGCCGAAGCGCCCCAGCAGATCGCGCAGATCATCCGCAGCGACTCCGAATCGATGACCGGGCAGGACGAGACGCAGAAACTCCCGCGCCAACGCGACAGCAGATCCGGCGAGGACGAACACACCCGATCGATCGTCGACCTCACTGCACGGGCCGTTCTCCTGGAGGCTGGCAGCCAGCAGGAGTTCGCCGCCGAAGTCCGAACCGCATGTCGAACCGGGCTGACCCGCGCGCAGATTGAGCGTGTCTTGGATCGGGCCGCAGTCCACAGCAGCACAATGGCCATGCATCTGGCGGCAACGGTCTCCCGCCGAGTCCTCGACGACGAAGACGACCACATCTGAGCGCAGCGAACTGGGTACAACCCAGCTGCTTCGCCGTACTATCCAACCGTGGAGCAGTGGTCCGAGGGACGGCAGTTCCGTGGTTGCTGTCCAGGAGCACATCACGCACATGCGCGCCCGCACTGCTGAGTTGATAGGGGAGCACCGCTGATGACTCAACAGCCTGCGAACAGCCGCATCGCTTTTCGACCATCTCCGACCGGAACGCGCACGGACATGATCCTGTTCATCGTCTCGATGGTTTTCTGGGTGGTTGTGGTAGCGCACGCCGACGAGCTGAGCAGGGTCAGTGGCAGACCGATCCAGACCGAGACGGTGATGCAACACCCGATGCCCAAGGTTGAAGTCCGCAAGACCTGGCAGCAGGAGCAGGACGATTTCGCGGCCCGCGCCGCCCGTGTCGAGGCGCGCAACGCAGAACTCCTGGGCGAGACCGAGACTCCGCGAGGCTCCAGTGGCTGATCCGGCTGATGGTGACCTGGTGATCGGCCTGACAGGCGCGAAACGTCATTGGTGGCTTGCTGGGCTGGCGTTGCTGGCGCTCTTCGCCACCCTCGCGGCAATTGCAGCGATCACCGAACCCGCTGAGAACTCGATCTTCCAGACCGTGCTCATGGTGGGGTGGTGGATCATGCTCTGGCTCCGTTTCCGTGCCGTCCGGGCCGACCGCAACGGAATCAGGCGACGCCAAACGCTGCGTATCACATCCTGGGCTGGGATCGAGAGAATCATCGAGCCGGGCCGATGGGATGCGAGCGTCCATCTACGGACCACAGCGGGCAAAGACCTGCCAACAGGCCTACCCGCCGCGTACGTCGAGCAGTTGGCCACTCTGAGCGGCAAACCAGTCGAGAGACGACTCTCGGCGGCAGCGAAACCGCCCACCAAAGAACAACGCGACCTCTGCGAACGTGCTGCCCGAGTCAAAGCCCGCAACTGCGAGCTCATGGGGGACGACAACCAGACCTGAGGACCGTGACGTGATGCCGACTGTGCCAAGTGGCTTAACGACCGGCTGCGGAAAGGCCCCCTCACCGCAGTCGGTGAGGGGGCCTTCGCGTCGTGCCGGCATGTTGTGACTACTGACCTGGGGCCAACGGGTCGTGCAGGGGCGTTGCCGGGTCGATCGGAGATGCGGCGGGGTTGAACGGCGCATCCGCATCAGGTTGAGGGGAACCCTTGAAGTCAGCCTTGGTCGAGGATGTCGTTCCACCGGCCTGCTGCTGAATGGTCTGCTCGGTCTTGTCACTCGCGGCTTTGATCTTGTCGGCGTATTTGCCCTTGGTCGCGTTGTTCACCAGTCCGCCGACCTTGTCGATGCCGCCGCGCACCTTGTCGGGGTTGTCGACAGTGGCTTTCTTGGCCTTCTCGATATTTTCTTCGGCGACTTTAGTGGCCTTCTCGAGGGCGTCTTTCGCCTTGTCCATGAAGTTCATCAGGTCATCCTTGCCTCGGGGTCGGCCTTCATCCTGCCCCAACGAACGGCGTCTTGGGAACCTCCCCGACCGGGTGAACCGAACACCCGTCCTACTGGTTTCCCCTCGTTCCGCAGCAAGGGGCTCCGGACTCGGTATCGATGGCCGGTCGATGTTGTTGGAAGAAGAGTTGGGGGACGTGCCGGTGCGCCTGCACAGTGCCGACAGATAGGTATGCAATAAATGAATACGTGGAACGAAGAAATCTACTCATCACCTTGGCGGCAGGCGTCGCAGCCGGACTCGCGGGATGCAGCGAGGCCCGCAGCCCCGCCGCGCCGACGATCACTGATCCCAAGGGCACGAAAGCAGGCACCGCACCCTCCGACACGGCCTCAACGAAGCCCTTCCATGCTCCCGTAGGCATCGTGAAGGTGCCGGTTCCTCATGGCACGCTTTACGGCCTGCCCGGCAAAGGCGACAACGTAGCGCTTACCGTCGATGACGGCACCGACGCAGGCGTCGTCGCGGGCTACGCGAAACTGGCCAAGGACACCGGGATACGACTGACATTCTTCTGTAATGGATACATGCGCAGCTGGACCGAATCCGCGCCGATCCTGCGACCGCTACTGGATGACGGGCAGATCTTCATCGCCAACCACACCTGGTCACACCCAAGCCTGCTGAGCCTCAGCAGTTCAGCACTTGCCGATCAGGTGCATCGCAACGAGCGATTTCTGCAGAACACCTATGGGGTCACCGGCCGTCCGTTCCTCCGACCGCCCTACGGGTACCGCAATGCGCGCGTCGACCGCCAGCTGGCTGATCTGGGGTATCCAGCAGTCACGATGTGGTACGGCAGCCTGGGCGATTCGACCGTCATCACACCGGAAAAGATCGTCCAGAACGCCGAGAAGTGGATCCACCCGGGTCATATCGTGATTGGGCACGCAAATCACGATCCGGTGAGCAAGGTCTACGGCAAGTTGGTGGAGATCATCAGGGCACGGCACCTGCAGCCCGTACATCTGGGCGACGTCTACCAGGTCTGAGCTGTCAGTCGGGGCTGCGCCTGCAGCCTCGAACTGGTGGGACAGGGCCGATGCGGCAGACTGGCGGCCGTTCGATAACCGCACCTGCGAAAGGATTCCCATGCCGGAACAAGGTGACACCCGTGTCGCTGTGTACCTCGACTTCGACAACATCGTCATCTCCCGCTACGACCAGGTGCATGGGCGGCAGCGCTTCTCCAAGGACAAGGTCCGCACGGCGGACCGGGAGCCGGGCAGTGAAATAGCCGAAAAGCTGGCCGCCGCCACGGTGGACGTCGGCGCCATCATCGATTTCGCATCCTCGTTCGGCACGCTGGTCCTGACTCGGGCCTACGCGGACTGGTCGGCCGACGTGAACGCGGACTATCGGGGCCAACTCGTCGGGCGGGCAGTGGACCTGGTCCAGCTCTTCCCGGCCGCGGCCTACGGCAAGAACGGCGCAGACATCCGGCTCGCCGTGGACGCCGTCGAAGACATGTTCCGGCTGCCGGACCTGACCCATGTGGTGCTCGTCGCCGGTGATTCGGACTACATCGCGCTCGCTCAGCGCTGCAAGCGTCTCGGACGTTACGTCGTCGGCGTGGGTGTCGCCGGTTCCACCAGTCGTTCACTCGCGGCTGCGTGCGATGAACTGGTCACCTATGACGCGCTGCCTGGCGTCGAGCCCATCCCCGAGCCGCAGAAGGCACCAGCCGCGCCGACGGCTTCCGCCGGCCCGACCGAACCGGGTGTGGACTCTGACGAGGTTGGCACTGAAGACAAAAGCATTCCCGCCAAGCGCAAGCGCGCGACCCGCAAACAGACCAGGAAGGACGAGGACGACCCGCAGGTCGCTGCGAGTCGATTGTTGGAGCGAGCACTTCGCCTCGGACATGAGAAGAATGACGACGAGTGGCTGCACAGCTCGGCGGTGAAAAGTCAGATGAAACGAATGGACCCGTCGTTCAGTGAAAAGGCGCTGGGTTTCCGGTCTTTCTCGGATTTCGTGACCTCACGCGGCGAGGTGGCGCAGTTGGACGACAGCTCGCCGGCACGTCAGATCCGAGCTCGCAACCACGACTGACACCGGGCCTGCCGTAAATGGACGTATGCAGTGCGGGTACCCGCCCTACTTCTGATTCACTGCCACCGGGTCAACAGGTCTTGTTGACGTACCCGGGTTTCCCTCTGGGCACTACATCCACATCCCGCAGCAGTAAGGACACCTTGCCGCTACGCATTTTGCACGCTGTAGCGAATCGCTTCGCGTCGTATTCGATCTCGATGACTTTCCTGCCGTACGCCGAGGTGTACGCCGCGCACTCACCGAATTCCTGGCAGTCCTCGACGATCGCAAAGTCGTAGCCCGCAGTGCGCAGCTTCGGGGCGAGCTCAGAGGAGTTCTTCTGCGCGACCAGCAATTGGTAGATGTGTGCTTCGCGCGCCAGGTCCGCCGCGAATGCAATTGCGTCACCTCTGCTGATCAGGCCCGTGGAACGGGTGTATGAATCGAGGTTGTCCGGCTCGACGGCATCGTGTCCGAATCGTGCGCATCCGGCAAACCAGGTACCCACGATCTTGGCGAGCTGGGTCCGCTTGGCAGGTGTGCTGATGTCCAACAGGGCCTCGTTCCAGACTTTGTCGATGACCAGTGCACCGGCCTTGTCCCGCAGTAGCAGGGTGGAATGCTCTTTGCGCCACCACTGGAGTTCATCCGGCTGCGCCTGGTAGGCGTTGACATAGCAGATGTTGAAGCGCCCAGGCACCCCCTTCTGCGAGCGGTCCCGGTCGACAATCCCCACATCGACTGCGGGTTGGTACGGGCCGCCGATCTGGTAGTCGAAAACCGCCCCTTCGGGGATTGCTTTGGTCGTGCGATGGACCAGAGTTTGCGGGGACTGCTGAACGCTGCGCCCTGGTTGTAGAACCGCGGGCACACCGCAGCCCGCGCAGCCCGACACCACCGCGAGTGCCAATCCGGTGTTGCGCGCCCATGCCATGCAGCCGATTGTCGCTGACCCCGCCGCCGACGGTCACACCTGCCCCGGCCGTGCTGCCCACGACCGGTACAGGACGGTCGTTCGATCGAGTGCGCTATCCGGCCAACTTCAACGTGCGCCTACATCACCTGCCGGCCCGCCCGATCTGCGGTTGTCGCGTGGTAATTTCCGATTATGAGGACGATGCCCAACGGGCTGCGCGCGCTGTTTATCACGTTGGCGTCAACAATGATTTTTGCCGTCACAAATGGCAGCGGGGCCGCCGTACCCAATTTCAGTAAAGTCTCAGAAAATACCCAGGAAAACACCGGTGAAACCTGGACGGCTGCTCGGATGGCTTCGGCTGCACCAGTAGATGCACTCAGGGCCCGCACCGACGGCTCCCACTCGATACCACCGCGAGAATCAAGCACCACCAGCCCCCCTGCCGGCACTTTGGCAGGCACCTATACCGCGGGAATCCCGGCGGTCGGGCGGCTCTTCATGCTCGACATATCGGGCAACGCCATGTTCTGTTCTGCGAGTGTCGTGCACAGTGCAGCAAAAGATGTGATCTCCACCGCTGCACACTGCAAGCAGGGTGTATCAGCAATCTTCGTTCCTATGTACAAGAGCGGTGCTGATATGGCGCATCAGCCGTTCGGGGCGTTCACGGTGACGCACTGGACAATTGATCCGCGGTACTACCAGAACACGGCGCAGGCATCGAACTTTGATGAGGCTTTTGCCACAGTAGCGACCGGTGCAAAAGGTCAACTCGAGAATGCGGTGCACGGCGGGCTGACGTTGACGGCCGCACCGAGCGCGACCAATCACGTCCTGGCATCGGGCTATCCGGGTTCGTGGGTACGTAATGGAATACTGCAGGACCCCCAGGGGGCACCCGTGCAATGCGCAGTTGACACCAAACCATTGCCCGGGTACCGACAGATGCAGATGACCTGCGACTACTTCCACGACGGCGTCTCCGGGGGTCCGTGGATCGCAAACTACAACTCAACAACGCACCTGGGCGACCTCATCGGGGTCACCGGGGGTTTGGGCGGTGGTGGGAATTCTGCCGATGACGACTGGGTCAGTTACAGCCCCATTTTCGACCAGAACACCATCAACCTCTTCAATTCGACGGCACCGACAGCACTTCCACCCGTGGGGCTGCACACCCCAGGAAAGGCGTGGGCGAACGCCCGACTCACCGCAAGCGGCCGATTCGCGGGTACGACTTCCAGCTTCAGTGACCTGCTCGTGGTCTGGAAGAATGGTGAGGTCGACGCATACCCGAACCTCGGGAACGAGCAGTTCGGCGGTGAGATTCGCTTGGCCAACAGCGGTTCTGCCTTCACCCGCGCGATCAGTATCACCGCTGCTGGGTTCACATCCACCGCTTCAGACCTCGTGGTGAACTTCGGCGATGGAACGCTGACCCTCTACCGGTCGGTGAGCCCCTCTTCGAGATTGAGCCACCAGGTTCAACTCGCGGCCAAAGGTTCCGTTTTCAAGTACGCGCGAGCAATCGCTGCTGGCGCATTTGTCGGCACAGGGAACGCAAACGACTTAATTGTCCAGTGGGTCGATGGACAGGTCTCACAATATGTCGATTGCGGTCTGCACCTGGGCCAGGAGCGGCAGGTCGCCGCAGAAGGTTCGTCGTGGAAGTACGCACATTCTCTTTCCGCCGGACTCTTTCCCGGTACCGGCTGGGGCATCATGACCGAGTGGCTGGACGGGCAAGTCACCATCGACAGCAACATCGGTCCGGGCGCGCACCTTACGGAAACGACGCTGGTGCCCAAACACGACGCCACCTGGTCACGATACTTTCGTACTCTGACCGTGGGCCGATACACCAGTCCGGCGCAGGCCGACGATGCGTTGGTCACCTGGAGCGATGGCGAAGTCGACCTCTATCCGGCCACCTCGACACACGGGCTCGGGTCCGAGCATCGGCTCATCCAAGGTCAGTGAGCACGCAATGGTGCACGATCCGGATCAGATGTGCCCGTCATGGGGGCCTGGCCGGTCAGCGGACCGGCGGCGCGAGTGGGCGCGAGGCAGTGAACGGGAACGCGAACTGGGTGGTGACGCCCCGGGAGAAGAGAACCGAGTCCGGCGGACGCGCCGCTACGCCGGGTAGTCCGGATGCTTCGACCAGGGTGTCGTCCAGGTGCAACAACTCAGCGTTCTGCAGCGACCAGGTCGGGTGTTCGTTGGGCACGTAGAGCGTGCGGCCGAAGGCCCGGGTGTGCAGTCCCCACCGTGCGGTAAGGAACTCGGCCATCGGATCCTCCTGCGGCAGCATGGCGCCCGGCCTGACGACGACGGTGGTGCGCGCCGATCGAGGGCCGGGCCAGCGCCTCGTGGACGTGTAGGTCAGCACTCCCCCGGTCTCGGCGACCCGCATCCGCGACCAGGTGTAGGGCAGCGCGAACGCCGCGCGCGCGCCGAGGACCACCGCCAACCGGGACGCTTCGAGGGTGCGGAAAACAATGCCGCGCCGGCCTTGGTCATCCACGGAGTAGAGCCGCACATTGGTCTCGGCGAAGGTGCCGAACCACGGAACCGCCGGACCCTTGGCGACGCCGGCGTCGACCATCCGAAATGGGATGAGTCCCACCCAACTCGATCCGTCGTAGAGGTCCGGATGGGTTCCCGGCGGGAGAAGCGGCGCTACGACGTCCGCAGGGACCCGCCAGTGCAGAAACGTCAGGTCGAGCCAGTCCTGACTCATGATCTGAAACCCGCGCAGAGCGGGGGCGATCGAGCTCACCGGCTGCACCGTCATACCCCCACTGTGCGCCTTGCCTGCGCGCGATCCACGACCACCCCGGGGAGATACCCGCCGAGGGGCCAAGATATATCTCAGCGGAGACTCAGAATCACTTGTTATTCCGCCTGGTGGAATCTAGAGTCCACTTAACGAAATCATAACCATGAGAGGACCGCCTATGTCGCGCCCCACCCCAGGTCACGCCATCACGATGCGAGTCAGCGCGCCCACGGGCTTCAGCGCGACTTCGGAGCTGACTGCAGCGGCAGCAGCAGCCGGCGCGGAGATCACCGCTCTGGACGTCATCGAATCCACTCACGAGAACGTGATCGTCGACCTCACCTGCAACACCGAGGGCGACGCGCACGCGGCGCAGGTCGCCGCGGCCGTTGACGCGCTGCCCGGAGTGAGCGTCGGCAAGGTCAGCGACCGGACTTTCCTGATGCATCTGGGCGGCAAGCTGTCGGTCGAGCCGAAGGTTGAGCTGCGCACGCGCGATGACCTGTCCCGTGCCTACACCCCCGGTGTCGCGCGGGTCTGCCTGGCGATCGCTGCGAACCCCGCCGACGCCCGTCGCCTGACGATCAAACGCAACACCGTCGCCGTCGTCACCGACGGCACCGCTGTCCTCGGCCTGGGCGATATCGGCCCGGCCGCTGCGCTGCCCGTCATGGAGGGTAAGGCCGCGCTCTTCAAGCGGTTCGCCGACGTCGACGCATGGCCGGTCTGCCTGGACACCAAGGACACCGAAGAGATCATCATGATCGTCAAGGCAATGGCGCCGGTCTACGGCGGCATCAACCTCGAGGACATCTCTGCGCCGCGCTGCTTCGAGATCGAGCGCCGACTACGCGATGAGCTCGACATCCCGGTGTTCCACGACGACCAGCACGGGACGGCGATCGTCGTGCTCGCTGCGCTGATCAACGCATTGCGCGTGGTCGACAAGACCATCGAGAACGCCCGCATCGTGGTCAGCGGCGCCGGCGCTGCGGGGCACGCGATCATCCAGTTGCTGCATGCTCAGGGCGCCGGTCCGATCGTGGCGTGTGACCGCAAGGGCGCCATTGATCGCACCCGCACCTATGAGGACCCGCACCGTCAGTGGATCGCGGACAACACCAACCCGGAGAACTTCTCCGGCAGCCTGCACGACGCGATGTCCGGTGCCGATGTCTTCATCGGCGTCTCGGCGCCTGGCGTGATCGAGGAGCAGCACGTCGCCACGATGGCGCCGGGGGCCATCGTGCTGGCGCTGGCCAACCCCGACCCGGAGATCCACCCGCTCGACGCCGCGAAGCACGCAACCGTGGTGGCGACCGGGCGCAGCGACTTCCCCAACCAGATCAACAACGTGCTCGCGTTCCCGGGGCTGTTCCGCGGACTGCTCGACGCCAACGCCAGCGACATCACCACCCCGATGCTCGTGGCAGCCGCCCAGGCGATCGCCGACTGCGTCAACCCCGATGAACTGAATGCCAGCTACATCATCCCCAGTGTCTTCGACCCCGATGTCGCCGGCAAGGTGGCAGCGGCCGTCGTCGCCAACAGCACGCCAGTCGTCTGATTCGCTGCGCACCGAAAGGCTGAAACCGTGATCGAACTGACCGATGCCCATCCCGTCGAGGGCGCACAGGAGATCCTGACCCCGCAGGCGATGGCTTTCGTCGAGGCGCTGCATACCCGCTTCGCCGGTCGTCGCGATGAGCTGCTCGCCGCGCGTGTGCAGCGCCAGGCTGAGACCGCCTGTACCGGCCGCCTTGATTTCCTTCCCGAAACCCGGGCGATCAGAGATGCCGACTGGAACGTCGCACCCGCACCCGAGGCGCTGCGGGACCGCCGCGTGGAGATGACCGGCCCCGCAGTGCCCGCCAAGATGGCGATCAACGCGCTGAACTCGGGCGCCAAAGTGTGGCTTGCCGACATGGAGGATGTCAGTTGTCCGACCTGGCCGAATGTCGTTGCCGCCGTGCGCAACCTACGCGATGCGGCGCGAGGCACCCTGTCTTTCGACAGCCCCGATGGGCGCGAGTACCGCCTGCGCGAGGACGCACCGCGCGCCGTCGTCGTCACTCGACCACGGGGCTGGCACCTGGACGAGGCGCATGTGCTCATCGACGGGAAGCGCGCGGTCGGCGCACTGGTCGACTTCGGGCTGCATTTCTTCCACATCGCGCAGCAACTGATCGACAACGGCCACGGCCCCTACTACTACCTGCCCAAGATGGAGAGTCATCTGGAGGCGCGGTTGTGGAATGACGTCTTCACCTTTGCTCAGCATGAGCTCGGTATCGCTCACGGAACGATCCGGGCAACGATGTTGATCGAGACGATCCCGGCCGCGTTCGAGATGGACGAGATGCTCTACGAGCTGCGCGAGCATGCATCGGGTCTGAACGCCGGTCGCTGGGACTACCTCTTCAGCATCATCAAGTACTTCCGCGACACAGGTCACGAGTTCGTGCTGGCCGACCGCGCAGATATCACGATGACCGCTCCGTTCATGCGGGCCTACACCGAGCTGCTGGTGCGCACCTGCCACCGCCGCGGTGCCTACGCGATGGGCGGGATGGCCGCCGTCATCCCCACCCATGACGCGGAATCGAACGCAATCGCCTTCGACAAGGTGCGCGCGGACAAGACGCGTGAAGCCGGCGACGGCTTCGACGGTTCCTGGGTGGCCCACCCCGCGCTGGTACCGGTCTGCGAAGAGGTCTTCGACGGCGTACTGGGTGAACGGCCCAACCAGTTGGACCGACTGCGCGAAGACGTCTGGGTCACTGCCGATCAACTGCTCGACGTACGGTCCGCGCAGGGCAGCAATACCGAGGTCGGGCTGCGAAACAACCTGTATGTCGCGCTGGCCTACACCGCTGTATGGCTCTCCGGCAACGGCGCGGTAGCCATCCACAATCTGATGGAAGATGCTGCTACCGCGGAGATTTCACGCTCTCAGGTGTGGCAGCTGATAGCCAATGGCGAGACCCTGGCCGACACCGGTGAGAAAGTGACCCGCCCCCTGGTGCAGCGGCTGCTCGGCGAAGAATCCGAACGGTTGCGTGGCGAGGTGAGCGCCGAGCGCTTCGAGCAGTACAACCGCCCTGCGCTTGGTTTGATCTCCGACCTCTGCCTGAACGATCACTTCGTGGACTTCCTCACCCTTCCCGCCTACGAACACGTCATCTGACCCGCATCACCTTCAGTCATTCTCTGCAACGCTGTCCCCAGCACCCGCACCACACCCGCGGGATCCGAACCGTCGTGCCACCACCGAGGAGAAGTCGACACATGAGTACTGCCCCCACACCTGATGCAGCCATCAATGGCGATCACTCAGACCCCGAGGAAATGCAGGAGTGGGGCGAGTCTTTCGATCAGCTACTGAATCAGGGCGGACCGGGCCGAGCGGGTGCCGTGCTGCGGATGTTGGGCGAGAAGGGAGCGATGTCCGGGCTCTCTCCGCGGGAGACGGTGACCACGGACTACATCAACACCATCGCCCCCGCGCAAGAGCCGGAGTACCCCGGCGATGAGAACACCGAGCGGGCCTACCGTCGGTTGCTGCGTTGGAACGCAGCAGTGATGGTGCACCGCGCCCAGCGCCCCGACATCGGAGTCGGTGGGCACATCTCGACCTACGCCGGTGCCGCGACGCTTTACGAGGTGGGTCTCAACCACTTCTTCCGCGGGCCGGACCACCCCGGCGGAGGCGATCAGGTCTTCTTCCAGGGGCACGCGTCCCCCGGCATGTACGCGCGGGCCTATCTCGAAGGCCGACTGACCGAGGAGGACCTGGACGGGTTCCGTCAGGAGAAGTCCAAGGAAGGGCACGCGCTGTCCTCCTACCCGCACCCCCGGTTGATGCCGGACTTCTGGCAGTTCCCGACCGTGTCGATGGGTATCGGCCCGATGAACGCGATCTATCAGGCGCAGCTGAATCGCTATCTGCAGAACCGTGGCATCAAGGACACCAGCGACCAGCACGTGTGGGCCTTCCTCGGCGACGGTGAGATGGATGAGGCGGAGTCGCGCGGCTTCCTGCAGTTGGCCGCCAACGACAACCTCGACAACCTGACGTTCGTCATCAACTGCAATCTGCAGCGCTTGGACGGACCGGTGCGCGGCAACGGCAAGATCGTGCAGGAGCTGGAAGGCTTCTTCCGGGGTGCGGGGTGGAATGTCGTGAAGGTGCTGTGGGGTCGGGAGTGGGACGCGTTGTTGGCGCAGGACCACGACGGCGAGCTGGTGCGGGTCATGAACGAGACCCCGGACGGGGACTACCAGACGTACAAGGGTGAATCGGGGGAATACATCCGTGAGCACTTCTTCGGTAAATCAGCGGCTGCCAAAGAGCTGGTGCAGCACCTCACCGACGACCAGATCTGGAGTCTGAAGCGAGGCGGGCACGACTACCAGAAGGTCTACGCCGCCTACCGCGCCGCGACCACCGGCAACACGACCGGTCGGCCGACCGTGATCCTCGCCAAGACCGTCAAGGGGTACGGCCTGGGTGCCAACTTCGAGGCGCGCAACGCCACCCACCAGATGAAGAAGCTGACGGTCGCGGATCTGAAGACCTTCCGCGACCTACTGCACATCCCGGTCACCGATGAGCAGATCGACGCCGACCCGTACAACGTGCCGTACTACACGCCCGGGCCGGATTCCCCCGAGATCAAGTACATGATGGCGCGTCGGCGCGAGCTGGGCGGCTTCGTGCCGGAACGGCGCAACTCCCCTCGTGAGCTGGAGCTGCCGCCGGAGAAGACCTACGACATCGCGCGTAAGGGCTCGGGCAAGCAGATGGCCGCCACGACGATGGCGTTCGTACGATTGATGCGGGAGTTGCTGCGAGACAAGGGGATCGGTAACCGTATCGTGCCGATCGTGCCGGACGAGGCGCGTACTTTCGGGATGGACAGCTTCTTCCCGACGGCGAAGATCTACAACCCGAACGGGCAGAACTACACGCCGGTCGACCGCGCGCTGCTGCTGGCCTACAAGGAGTCCGAGCAGGGGCAGATCCTGCACACGGGCATCAACGAGGCCGGCTCGGTCGCGGCGTTCACGGCGGCCGGTACGTCCTATGCGACGCACGGTGAGCCGCTGATCCCGATCTACGTCTTCTACTCGATGTTCGGGTATCAGCGCACCGGCGACTCGATGTGGGCCGCGATGGACCAGATGACACGGGGATTCATCATCGGCGCGACCGCCGGGCGCACGACGCTGACCGGTGAGGGGCTGCAGCATGCGGACGGGCACTCCCCCGTACTCGCGGCGACCAACCCGGGCACCAAGGTGTACGACCCGGCGTTCGGTTACGAAATTGCGCACATCGTGCGTGATGGTCTGGAGACCATGTACGGCAAGGACTCCACCGACCGCAACTGGATGTACTACATCACCGTCTACAACGAGCCGATGCTGCAGCCGAAAGAGCCCGACGACGTCGACATCGACGGAATCGTGCGCGGCCTGCACCGCATCCATACCGGATCCGGCGAGGGCGCACGCGCCAACCTGATGGGCTCCGGGGTATCCGTGCTCTGGGTACTGGAGGCCGCCGAGGTGTTGGCGAAGGACTGGGGTGTCTCGGCTGACGTGTGGTCGGTGACGTCGTGGAACGAGCTGCGGCGGGACGGCCTGGCCGCTGAGGAGGAGGCATTCCTGCACCCGGACCGCGAGGTTCGAGTGCCGTACGTGACCGCCAAACTGGCCGACTCGCGCTACCCGATCATCGCCTCGACGGACTTCGTCTCAGAGGTGCCGGACCAGATCCGGCAGTTCCTGCCGAACCGTTTCGCAACGCTGGGCGCGGACGGGCATGGCTTCTCCGACACCCGCGCCGCGGCACGCCGGTTCTTCCACATCGACATCGAGTCGATCGTGGTACGCACGCTGCAGACGCTGGCGCAGGACGGCCAGATCGACGCATCGCTGGCGCGCGAGGCGGCCGCGAAGTACCGCCTGCTCGACGTGACTGCAGGCACCACGGGTAACGCCGGCGGCGACTCGTAGGGTCAGTCATTCTGTGCCACACATGACCAAGGGGGTG
>JALYUK010000016.1 GCA_030853805.1 Actinomycetota bacterium
AGCCGCCGACTGTCAGCGGGACCGGTGACGGTGTTCACTCAGACTATTGGTTTGGTGGGTGCGGGGATTGCTGTGGTCCTTGTGCCTGGGGTGGGTCCATCGGCGCCTGCGTTGTGGTGGGGTGCGGCTAGTGGGATGGGCGCAGCGCTGGGGGTCCTGACCCTTTACCGCGGCCTGTCGGTGGCCTCGATGAGCGTGGTCGCGCCGGTGTGTGCGGTCCTGACCGCAGTCTTGCCCGTGGCCGCCGGGCTCGCTGGCGGGGAGCACCTCTCGGTCCTGGCGGTAGCGGCGATTGGTGTTGCGGTCGTTGCTATTGCCCTGGTCTCGCGCGGTGAATCCCAACCCTCCCAGGGCGCTGCCGCATCTACCGGGCAGCGCGGTAACGGGTTGTTGTGGGGTTCGCTGTCCGGTGTGGGGTTCGCGGTTTTGTTTATCGCGTTGGACCGGGCCGGCACCAGCAGCGGGGCGTGGCCGCTGTTGCCAAGCGGCGGGGTGTCCCTGCTGCTGGTGCTGCCTTTTGGGTGGGTAGGTCGCCCACGCCACCGCGGTCAGCTTCGGTCGTGCGCGGTGCCCCTGCTGGTGGCTGGGATCGTCGGCGGCGGCGCCAATTTGCTCTTTCTGACAGCGACCGGGTACGGCCAGTTGTCGTTGGTGGCTGTCATCACCTCGCTCTACCCAGCAGTGACCGTCGTGCTGGCCAGAATAATGCTGGGGGAACAGTGGACCCGGCTACAGACCACCGGTTTGATCGCAGCAGTACTAGCAATCATCGCAACCACCATGACCTGACCGGGCCGCGAAAAGGCAGTGGTCGGGAGCCAAAGGTCGACGGAGTCATTTAAATAGACTCGATCGCAGGCTCGCTCGTTACCGCAATGGGTTCCGTGGGACGATCTCGGCTGGCGCCTCGAAGAGCTGCAGCTTTACCGGTCACGGTCCCGCCAACAACACGAATAATCACCTGCGACTGTTGCTCTCTCGAATAGTTGAAGCGCTACCGGGACTGTCTTAGGCCGACGAGCCCATACATCCAGGCGTTGGTTGGGCAAGCCAGAGACTCGATTTAGTATCAACGGATGCGCCGGGTCTCCTTCGGGCGCCGACGAAGGAGGCAGAGTGTCGCCGTGGGTTGCGAGTAGTTATCTTTTCGTTCCGGGTGTTCGCAGGGACCGGTTCGATCGCGCTGCAGGTGCCGGTGCGGGCGCCATCATTTTAGATTTGGAAGACGCTGTAGCGCCGACGGAGAAGGTCGTGGCGCGCGGTGCAGTTCGTTCCTGGCTGCAGGGCCCTGATCATGTTGGGTACGTGCGGGTCAACGCATTCGGATCGCCGTGGTTCGAGGACGATCTGGCATCTATTGTCGGTACTCCGGGGCTTGCGGGGGTGGTGCTACCAAAAACCGAGTGCTCAGACACCGCTAACCGTGTGGCGAACGGCACCGGGGCGCCGGTGATTGCGCTGATCGAAACTGCCCGCGGGTTGGCTGCGGCTCGGGAGCTGGCATCGACGGATGGGGTCGGTCGACTCGCCCTCGGGCATCTGGACCTAGCAATCAATCTGAGATGTGATCCCACCAGGGACGCCATGCTCGCGGCCCGTAGCGAACTGGTGCTGGCCAGTGTGCTGGCCGGTATCTCGGCCCCCATCGACGGGGTGACTACTGCGGTACGGGATGCGGCGGCCGTGACCGACGACGCGGGGTACGGCAAGAGCCTGGGGATGGGCGCGAAACTGGCCATTCATCCGGTGCAGGTGCCGCAGATCAACGCGGTCTTCGCTCCCAGTGACGATGAGATCGCCTGGGCCCGATCGGTGCTCGACGCGGCTGGCGGGGGTTCCGTGATCGCACTGGAGGGTCAGATGGTGGACAAACCGGTGATCGAACGGGCCCGTCGGTTGTTGCAAAGCGTTAGGCAGCCATGAGCGACACCGGCATGGGCAACGCAGCTGGGAGCGAGGTCGTGGAACGAACCGAGATGTTGACCCGCGGCCCCCTGGATGCGCTGGCCGGCGTGCTGGACGTCGATCCGCCCGGCGTGGTGGTGCCGCTGATGTGGCACCAGGCGCTGCTGCTGGAGCGACCGGCGCAGGCAACGCTCGGACCGGACGGTCACCCTACCGCGGGGATTCCTGCGCCGCCGGGTGCCGGGCGGCGCCGCATGTTCGCTGGCGGCCGGGTGACACAACTGCGAGAGCTGTCGGCCGATCATCCCGCCACCCGGATGACGCGCCTGATCGGTACCGTGGACAAGCAGGGACGATCGGGCCCGATGAGGTTCACTACGGTCGAACATCGGTTCGTCCAGGACGGGCAGATCTGCCTCATCGAGGAGCAGGACATCGTCTACCGCGATGGTGGGGGCACGCTGACCTTGCCCGCTGCGCAGACCTCGCCGATGCAGGGTTCGCGGCTTGAGCTCGATGTCACTGAGACCCTGCTATTCCGGTACTCCGCGTTGACGTACAACGCGCACCGGATCCACTACGACCGCGCTTGGTGTGAGGTGGAGGGATACGCCGATCTGGTCGTCCATGGCCCGCTCCAGGCTTTGCTGATGGCGCAATTCCTGCGGCAAGAGGGCGCGTCCTTTCTAGGCCGCAGGTTCAGCTACCGGTTGCTTGCGCCGATGATCGGCCCGCAACGGATGACGGTGAGCTGTCCTCAGGCGGACGGCGGCGCAGAGCGGGTGCAGGTCCTGTCCGAAGCAGGCGTCCGCACGGCGTCCGGCGAGGTCGATCCGTCTGGAGATTGACAATCATCAGCATGCTTACTAGTGTCCGGAGTCATGGAGTTTCTACCTCTTGCGGGTCTACGTGTGCTGGAGATCTCCTCGTTCGTCGCGGCGCCGCTCGGTGGCATGACACTGGCGCAGCTGGGTGCCGAGGTGATCCGGATCGACCCGGTCGGGGGAGCCAAGGACTTGTATCGGTGGCCGCTGGCCCCCAGTGGCACCAGCCTTTACTGGACGGGTCTCAATAAGGGTAAGCAGTCGGTTGAGATCGATCTGCGGGCCGAAACCGGGCGCGCGCAGATCCGCCGGATGCTCCTGGAATCGGGCCCCAGTGGCGGTATCGTCTTGACCAATGCTGGCCACCTGGATTGGCTGAAGTACGAAGCGCTGTCCCAGGTTCGCGGCGACGTCATCGTCGTGCGGATCGACGGCATGCCGGACGGCGCACCGGCCGTGGATTACACCGTCAATGCGGCACTCGGCTTCCCGGATATCACGGGCGCGCGCAACAACGCCGGACCCATTAACCACGTCCTGCCGGCCTGGGACGTCGCGTGCGGTCTCTATGCGGCGATCGCCGTGCTGGTCGCCGAACGGCAACGGCGGTTGACCACAGCCGGACAGTCGCTGTCAGTGTCCCTGTACGACGTGGCGTTGGCGACCGCGGGAAATTTGGGCTTCCTCGCCGAGGCGCAGCTCGGTGTACAGCGGCAGCCTGACGACAACTACGTCTATGGCACCTTCGGGCGCAACTTCGCCACCGCCGATGCGCGCCAGGTGATGATCGTGGCGCTGACTCCCCGCCACTGGAGCGATCTGGTGGGCATTGCCGGCATCGCACCTGTGGTTGGGGCATTGGAGACCGCGCTCGGTGCAGACTTCGGGACAGATGAGGACCGTTACGAGCACCGTGAGGTCCTCGCCGGGCTCCTCGCGCACTGGTTCCGGTCGCGGACTCTCGCGCAGGTCAGCGAGGCCCTGGCGAGTACCAGCGTCCTGTGGTCGCCGTATCGCAGTTTCACCGATCTGGTCGCGAACGACTGCGCGGATTTACGTGCACAGCCCCTGCTGTCCACCATCGAGCAGCCCGGAGTCGGCGCACTGCTAGCGCCGGGATCACCGATCGTCGCCCCCGGGCAACGGACGGCGGCACGTCCAGCGCCGGTCCTGGGCGCTGACACCGCGCGCATCCTCGCCGCCCTCGGCAGCTTCGCCGATACCCGCTGAACCCGGAGGACCCATCATGTACCGACTTGCCCAGACGCCCGGCCTAACCGAGGCACAGTCTGAGATCCTCGACGCAGTCCGGCAGTTCGTGGACCGCGAAGTAATCCCCGTCGCGACACAGCTGGCCCGCGAAGACACCTATCCGCAGAAGATCGTGGACGGACTGGCCGAGCTGGGAATCTTCGGTCTGATGATTCCCGAGGAGTACGGCGGACTGGGGGAATCGCTGCTGACCTACGCCCTGGTCGTCGAAGAGCTGGCTCGCGGTTGGATGTCGGTCTCCGGCGTCATCAACACCCACTTCATCGTGGCCTATCTGCTGCTGCACCACGGGACGCAGGAGCAACGCAAGCGGCTGCTGCCTCAGATGGTGACCGGTCAGGTGCGCGGCGCGTTCTCAATGTCTGAGCCCGGATGCGGTTCGGACGTATCGGCTATCAGGACCAAGGCCATGCCGGACGGTAAGGACTTCCTGGTGAGTGGACAGAAAATGTGGCTAACCAACGGGGCTCGGTCTTCGGTGGTGGCGACCCTGGTGAAGGACGACACCGGAGCTGAATCTGTCTACCGCAACATGACCACCTTTCTAGTCGAGAAAGAACCAGGTTTCGGCGAGACCCGGCCCGGGCTGACCATCCCCGGCAAACTGGCAAAACTGGGATACAAGGGGGTGGAGACCACCGAGATGCTGCTGGACGGTGTGCGCCTGGGGCCCGATGCCATCTTGGGCGGTATCGAGGGTCGCGGCAAGGGGTTCTATCAAATGATGGACGGGGTCGAGGTGGGCCGAGTCAATGTGGCCGCCCGGGCCTGCGGGGTCGGCATCCGGGCCTTCGAGCTCGCCGCGCAGTACTCACAAGAGCGCACAACCTTCGGCAAGCCCATCGCCCACCATCAGGCCATCGGCTTCAAACTCGCCGAGATGGCCACGAAAATCGAGGCGTCCCATCTGATGATGGTGGCGGCGGCACGGCTGAAGGACTCCGGGGAGCGCAACGACGTGCAGGCAGGGATGGCCAAACTCTTCGCGTCCGAGGCCTGCGCCGAAGTCACGCAGGAGTCGTTCCGTATCCACGGCGGTGCGGGATACTCCGCCGACTCGGAGATCGAACGGTTGATGCGAGACGCGCCATTCCTGCTGATCGGCGAGGGCACCTCGGAGATCCAGAAGATGATCATCAGCCGAGGCCTGCTGAGCAGCTATGCAATTTGATCTACGTACACCCCTTGCCAGAACATCAGCATGCTTGGTAGTTTCTTCAGCATGCTGATGGATATCGCTGGTGCGACCGGCCTCATGACGACTGCCCTACGTACCGCGGGCTATTCAGGCCCGGACGCCGACATCATCACCGACCACCTGATCGACTGCGAGCTGCGCGGGCTGGAGTACGGCGGGTTGGCGCGCGGTCTGTCGGTCGTTGAACGGGTGCAGGGCCAGTCCCATGAGCGCGGCAGCATCGAGGTCGTGCGCAGCACGCCGGTGTCCAGCACGCTGAATGGTGGCGACGAGGTGGGCTACCTGGTGGCGCAACGCGCAACCACCATTGCCCTGGAACTCGCCAGCCGCAGCGGAATCGCGGTCGTCGGAGCACACAACACCTGGTACACGGGGATGTTCAGTTACTACCTGGAGCAGATCACCAGCGCCGGACTGGTCGGCATGATCGCGGGTAGCGGTTCGCACATCGTTGCGCCGGCCGGATCGAGTGAAGCCCGTTTTTGCACAAACCCGGTGGCGTTCGGCTTTCCGACGGCGACCGAGAACCCGGTGATCTGGGACATCGGCACCTCCGAGACGATGGTCGCCGAGGTGCTGCTGGCGCTACGGCTGGGGCAGTCACTTCCCGAGGGCCGGTTGTACAACGCGCAAGGCGAGCCGAGCACCACCCCGGCTGACCTCCTCGGTGGAGCGCTGACGGTCTGGGGTGGCCACAAGGGGTCCGGTCTGGCCGTGGTCGTGCAGATGCTCGGTGCGTTGGCCGGCGCGAGTTACGCCCCGGAAGGGTTATCCGACTGCGGCTTCCTGTTACTGGCCATCGACCCGGCCATCCTGACCGATGCCGATGACTTCAAGGAGCGCACCAGCGTCTACGCGGACAGCGTGCGCGCTGCCCGACCACTGGATCCGGACAGACCGGTGCGGATGCCTTTTGACCGCTCATCGGCGCAGCGGGACCGGCGCCGCGCGCTAGATCAACTCGAGATCAATGACGAGGTCGTCGCAGCTCTGCAGACGGCGGCAGGGACAGCAACATGATCGATCACAATCTGCAGGACCTCGGGGGCGGAACGGCGAGTGGCCTGTTGGCGCATCGGGCAGCGTTGATGCCCGACAAGCAGGCCCTGCTCTTCGAGGACGAGGTGTGGTCCTACCGAGAATTGGACGACGCGGTTACGCGGATCGCCGGCGGTCTGATCGCCCTCGGCCTGGGAAAAGGCGATCGGGTGGCGTCCTTGATGAACAACCGGTCGGAATACCTGACCGTCGGACTTGGCCTCAACCGCGCGGCGTTGGTGAGCGTGCCGCTCAACAACGCATTCATGGGCGCCTTCCTGCGTAACCCGCTGGACCGGACCCATCCCGTGGCGATCGTCACCGAATCGGTGCTGGCAGGCTCACTGGCGTCGGTGGATCAGCTGCCGGACTCGGTGCGCGTGGTGGTGTTCGTGGACGACGTGCCGCGCGATTGGGCCGAGCGGGACATCGAAACCATGACGCTCGCGCAGCTCGAAGCGCTCGGTGAGCAGCGCACACCCCCGCTGCCGGACATCGGAGCGGGCGATGTCAGCGCCATCCTGTTCACCTCAGGCACCACCGGTGGCAGCAAAGGCGTGGTGTGCCCCAACCTGATGGGGGTGACGATGGCCAAGGAGCACGCTGAGGTCTTCGAGATCACCCCCCGTGACCGGATGTTCACCTGCTTCCCGATGTATCACGGGATGGCACAGGTGGCGACGTGCCTGACGGCGATCTACGCCGGCGCGACGGCCATCCTGCGGCCCGGTTTCGACCTGACCAATTTTTGGGATGACGTGCGCCGTTACGAGGCAACCCAGTTCAACGCGCTCGGGGTGGTTTTGGCGTTGCTGCTGGCGATGCCCGAGAACGACCAGGACCGCGCGCACAAGGTCACGCGGGTCTTCTCGGCGCCGGCTCCTGCGGACGTGCTCTACCGATTCGAGGACCGTTTCGGGGTCCATCTCATCGAGGGCTACGGACAGACCGAGACTAAGAACATCATGTACAACTCAACCCGCGCCCGGAAGATCGGGTCGATGGGCTTGCCGACGCCGACCTCCATCGTGGAGGTCCACGACGAAAACGGGGTCCGGGTCTCCCCAGGCGAGGTCGGGGAGATCGTCTACCGGCCCACCACGTCGAACATCTCCTGCCTTGGGTACCTCAATGATGACGAGGCGACCTTGAAGGCTTCGCGCGGACTGTGGTGGCACACCGGGGACATGGGCTCCCAAGACCCCGACGGTTACTTCTATTTCTTTGACCGCAAGAGCGACTCGCTACGCCGGCGTGGGGAGAACATCTCCTCCGTTGAAGTCGAGGATGTTCTCGCCGCCTACCCGGGGGTTCAGATGGCGGCCGCCATCCACGCTTCTTCAGAGCTGGGGGAAAGCGAGGTCCTCGTGGTGCTCCAGGTGGCCGAGGGTACGCAGATCGACTACCCGCATCTGTGGCAGTTCTGCGTGGACCGGATGCCCCGCTTCATGGTGCCCCGCTACTACCGGACGACGACCTCGATCCCGATCACGGCGACCGGGAAGATTCGCAAGGTCGAGTTGCGTGATGCATACCCGCAGCACGAGACCTGGGACTCGCTCGCCGAAGGGTACAAGGTGCCCAAGCCTGGGCAGCGCCGATGACCGGATACGACATCGTCGACGCGCAAGTGCACCTCACCCGCGATTTCGGGCCCGAACAGATCCGGCACTCGATGGAGGCCCTTGGGATCCGCAGTGTGATGATCGACGAGTTCTGGGGCGTGACGCCCGAGTTCAGGGTGCAACCCGGGGAGCTCTTCGGTGATGGGCTGACCCGCCCGGTGAGCCCGACCGCCCACGCGATGGCGCTGGAAACACCCGACCGGATCTCTTACCTGCAACGCGTGGAGCGACGTGACCCGCTGCTGCGGGAGGTCATGGCGCTGCTCGGTGCCTCGCAGGGAGCCCGCGCGGTGCGCGTGACGCTGCACAACACCCAAGAGCGCGAAGGGTTTAGTAACGGGGCGTACGACGAGGTGTTCCAGCTGGCCGTCGAGCACGACCTGCCGCTGTGCGTCCTCGGACCTGATGTCACCACTCTTGCAGCGATTCTGCAGCGGTTCCCAGCCCTGCGCATTGTCTTGGATCATTGCGGGTGGCCCCGGCACGAGCAGCACTGGCGTCAGATCCTGGCCGCGGCCGAGCTGCCGACCGTCGTTCTCAAGTGGAGCCATACCGGTCGCGCCGTCAACAAGATCGCGGGCATCGACGCGGACGCGCCCGGCTCCGAGCTGGATGAGACCCTGCTGCGTGAGTTCGATCGCGCCCTGGATCGTTTCGGCGCACAGCGCATCATGTGGGCCAGCGATGTGACCCAGGAGAAAAGGTCCTGGGCGCAGCTGCTCGCCTTCGTGACCCACCACCGGACCCTTCCCGAAAGCGATAAGCAGTGGGTGCTCGCAGGCACCGCACGCGACGTCTTCAGCTGGCCGGCCACCCCACCAGACCCTTCGTTGTAGGAGATCACGCGATGCCCCTTCCTCAAACCCGCCAAGTTGCCGTGGTCGGCACCGGGATGCTGCCCCCGCGCATGTGGACCGGTCGCAGTCCACTGGACATGGCCGCCGAGGCGCTGCAGCTGGCCTTGGACGACGCTGGACTCACGCATACCGACGTCGACGGCCTCTACACCAACGTGGGTACGCCGTTGGCCGCGGACTACGACCGGATGGCCGAGGCGTACGGGCTGCAATTGCGCAGCGCTGTCCAGACCTGGACCCATGGCCGGTTCGTGGGCACCGCTGTGCAGAGCGCGGCGATGGCGGTCGCAATGGGGTTGTGTGAGGTCGCGGTCTGCCTGGCTGGGGTGAACTTCACCCGGTTGGGGTTGGTGGGCGGCGCGCTGGATCTGGAAGGTTTGCGCCAAGGTGGCGGATCGCACGGAGAAGCGCCGCAGTACGGGATGACCGGACCCGGCGCCGGCGCGGCGATGGCGTTCCAGAAATATTGCACGCGTTACGACAAGGACCCGGATCTCATTGCTGCGATGCCGGTGGCGCAGCGTAAACACGCACAGCTCAACCCGTTGGCCCAGATGGGCAAACCGATGGACGCGGCAAAGTACTTCACCAACCCTTACATCTTTGAGCCGTTGCGCCGCCCGGACTTCGCGCTGCTGAGCGAGGGCGCGGGGGCCATCGTGATCACCAGCCTGGACCGGGCCCGGGACCTGGCCAAGCCGCCGGTCGTGATCGGCGGCATGCAGGGCCTGCGCGCTGGTCGCGATGAGTTCATCTTCGCCCCGCCCGGGCTCGGTGTGTTCAGTCAAAGCGACGATCGTCGAATTGAGGACAACCCGGTGTACGCGATGGCCGGGGTATCCGGCCCGACCGATGTCGACGCTCTCTATATCTATGACGCGTTCTCACCGAACATCGTCTTTGTCGCCGAACGGTTCGGCTTCGCTGGTGAGGGTGAGGGACTGGACTGGATCCAGGACGGCCGCATCGAACTAGGTGGCGAACTCCCGCTGAACACCCACGGTGGACTTCTCTCCGAGGGCCATGTCTGCGGGTGGGGCCATATGGTCGAGATGACCCGACAAGTGCGCGGCGAATGCGGTCAGCGCCAGGTCCAGGGCCTCGAAGTAGCCCAGTTCGCCACCCCGTTTGGGGACTCATTGATCTTCCATACCGACCGTCGATGACAGGACAGATGCGCCATGGCTGAAACTTCATTTCTGGAACTCCCGATCACCATCGACCCGACGCGGCCGCTGCCCGGACGGCACGAAGAGGACATCGAGTACCTGAACGGAGCGGCCCGCGGTGAGCTGCGGATGCCCTGGTGCAACAACTGTCAGACGCAGTTCTGGCCATCGGGACCGGTGTGCCGCTTCTGCTTCGGCAGGGACATCGAGTGGGTGACAGACCCAGGCGCCGGGACGGTGAACGCCTGGATCCGCGGACACAAGGCCTACTTCGAAGGCGACCAGGTGCCCTACGTCGTGGTGCAGGTGACGCTGGACTCCGGGCCGCGGTTGACCACGTCCTGGACCGGCCAGGATGACCCAGTCACTGGCGAACCCGTCGCGGTCTCGTTCCTGGCCCTGCATAAGGGTGAGCAGGAGCGCTGGGTTCCGCAGTTCGGGCCGCGATGAGCCTCTACGTCGTGACCTACGTCCACCCGGACGAAAAGCGGTGGGCAGAACTACTGGAGCCGCACTTGCACTGGATCCAGAGGCGGCTCGACGACGGCTCATTGGTAGCTTCTGGCCCACTGGAGGACGTGTCGCAGTTGTCGGCGATCATTCTTTTTAAAGCCCGCGACCGCGCGCACGTCGACGAGCTGGTCGCCGATGACCCGTTCGTCAGCGAGGGTCTGGTCACAGAACTGACGGTGCAGCGGTGGAGCCCGGGGTTCGGTGAGCTGAGCCAATACGCCGGCGGCTGATCCGCGGAACGCCTTACAGAGCTGACTCGGGCCAACCTTCGGCGATCCCGCCCTCGAGAGCATCCACGCACCGGCGGAGCTGGGCGTCGATGCTCTCGATCTCTTTATTGCCCAGTAGGTCCTGGATAGTGGTGTTGATCTGGCGCACCGTCGGGTCGACCTCCGCGAGCAGCGCACGACCCTCCACAGTAATATCCAGGGCGATCGCCCGAGCATCACTGGGCCGAGACCGGCGAGCGACATACCCCCGCGACTCTAACTGAGTGACAATGCGCGTCATGGTCTGTGGCCGCACGAAACACCGCCGCGAGAGCTGCCCGAGACTCAGCTCGGGGTGCGCGGCAATGACGCGCATGGCGCTGTAGCTCGGCAACGTCAGATCCCACGACGCGAGCCGCAGGTTGCCAATATGGACGGTGGCGCGGTGCACCCGAGTTACCGCATCGAGAAGGTAGGACGCAGGCTCAATCTGGGTGTCGAAGTCCTCTGAATTTGGCGGAACCATGCAAGCTGCTCCCCTCTGTGCGTGTGGTCGACGCTCAAGAACAATGATGAGATTCGACCAGCATATTCTAAGCCTGCTGATGATCGCCTGTCGGGAAGCGGCCGTTTACGCAAATGGTCCACGTAGCTGCTTGCACCCGATCGTCCCGCCGTTCGGTCTTGGACTCTCGCGTCATGCAGCAGTGCGTCTACATTTTGGCAACGACAACCTAACTCGTCGCTCCGGGAGACGTCCCGGTCGCCGATCCACTATCGGGCACAACTCCCTTGCCGACTCGGGCAAGCTCACGGCAGGTTTCTTCGCATGATGAGGCGTGGCATTCCACTGGCGACAGCATCTGTGCTGCCCACGACCTGGAACCCGGCCCGTTCGAACATCGACTTGGTTCCCACGAATGCCATGCTCAGGTCCATCCGCTTCGGTGGATCGACTGGATGGGCTTCGACGGCGGGCGCGCCATGCGAGGCGGCGTAGGCCACCGCACCTTCGAGCAGTGGCGCGGTCACGCCTTGCCGGCGATGGCCCGAGCGGACCACCACGTACACGATGCTCCACACCGGTACATCGTCGATGGGCCGGATGAGACGTGAATTGGCCAGTCGGGTGATGTCGGTGCGCGGACCGATGTTGCACCAGCCCACTGGCTCTCCATCTCGGTAGGTCACGACACCGGGCGGGTGGTCCCGCTCGCACAGACGCCTCATCGCCTGTTCGCGGCTCCCATCGCCAAGGTCCTCGATCTCCTTGGTACGAAGCCGATGGGACAGGCACCAACAGTGCTTGCCGCGTCGGTTGCGGTTGATGACATCAGCAAAGTCCTCAAAGCGGTCTGGCGTGACCGGATGCGTCTCCCACGTCATGAGAACACTCCATCACGATCGGCAGACACCGGTTGAGGATCGCTCATCGGACACCGCCACGGCCTTGGCGTCCCGTATGAAGTACCCGTTCGAGACGAATCAGCTCGAGGCCCGATCCGGTGACTGCAGTCGCCGATCGTCGTTCCGCCTACGGGACCAGGTTTAGAGCCTTCGCTTGAAGACTCTGGGACCGACTTGAACGCTGACAACGATAATTTCGTCTCACGAGCCTGCGAGAGGGATAACGATGTCAGGATCTGCAATACCCGAATCCGAACAGCCATCCGATCGCGATCTGCTCGACCTCGTACGTGCAGAGATCCGCTTTGAGCTTGACCTGTTACACGGACGCGTCAACGCGTTCCTTGCGGGCGAGGCGTTTCTGACAATCGCCTACACCGCTGCAATGAGTAATGGCACACCGTGGGGTCACCGGTTCGCAGCCGTGTGCGCGCCCCTGCTGGCATTGCTGGGTCTGGCACTGGCCCTCCTCATTACGCCGGGTGTCGTGGCGAACGCTCGAATCGTGCTGACCCAGACCGCGTTGCAAATGGAACTCATCGAACGAGCATCGGGTTTGGTACCCACTGGATTTTACGAAATGCGCCGCAACCCGTCCCCGGTTGTGGACCAGCGCCGCAGCCTGCTGTTCTTCCGGGCCGTGCCAGTAATGTTCACGATGCTCTGGGCCATTCTGCTCGTCCTGGTGCCGTTGCTCGTGTGGTGACGGCCAGCTCGCAAACCGATCCACGACCGGCACGCGGGCGGGAGCGATTGGCCCTTCAATTCTGGTTCTGACACGCTGGCAGCACCATGAAAACGGAACCGTTGGCCTTACTGAAGGCGCCACAGATCATCAGTGCAGATGTGCAGCATCTTCTTCAGGGCGGTCTCTTCCTGACCCGGGCGTTCATCGAGCGCTTCGCCGATGAGGACGTGGCTGATTCCACCGAGACGGTGGACTTTTCCTATCGAGGTGTGGACTACCGGGTCGACCTGTCAGCACGGA
>JALYUK010000020.1 GCA_030853805.1 Actinomycetota bacterium
CCCTAAGGGAACCGACCTGAACGTGCACGGCCCCGAACGGCTCGTCGAGGTCGCCGCTGAACTGAACGACCGCCCCCGCGAGACCCTCAACGGCAAGACCCCAGCCCAAGCGATGCAAGAACTACTATTCGACCCAGAATTACCCCCCGTTGCAAGGACCGCCTGAATTCACCTGTCCTATACGGAACAAGGTCGCTGTGACCCCGTCCGCAAGCGGATCGGTGACCGGTGACGGCACGGCTGCAGCTCGATGTCGTGTCCATTCGTGTCGTCACCGCCGACGCGGTCCCAGGGTTGCCAGCGGTCGCGCTTCGATGCGATCGTTTTCCGGTGCTCGACTTCGGGATTGGTGACCAGGTGACGGTCTTGACGGACTCCTGGGAATACGAATGTTGCGGCGACCTCCTCACGATCGGTGATCAAGGGAGGTTTACTGTCGCTGCGGCCGAAGGATTGATGCACGTCCACCACGGACCCGGTGGTACACCCATTGATGGCTATGCCACACACCACGACGTCGGCGACACACCAGACGTGACGTGCGTAGGAGTGGTCACCGGCCTCTGGGAGTGCTTCTGTTCGCTTCGTCGAGACCTGGCCGACGACAGCACGTGGGAACGGGTACTGGCCTCAGGGCAGTCGTACGCGGTCGACCGTATTGAGCGCTTCCCACACCGCGCAGATGAGCAGGAGTGGAACGCGAAGACTCGGCTGCGCCCAACTGTGTTCGATGCTTGGCTGACTCAGTTCCGTGTTCTCGAGATCCTGCCAACTCCCGGACGAAGCGCCCGATAAGCGATCGCTGACCGGGCTGACTGAAACACTGATTCGCGGGCAGCAACACGCAATCAGCAGAGCGGGAGCTCATGAGGTCATCCACTAGAAGCAACAGCCCACGCGTGCAGAAACTGCTGCACAAGGACTTCGTGGAGATTGGAAGGTCCGGCCGCCGTTGATCTGACAAGGGCTTCCACAGTCAGATCACAGCTCACGGCTGGAGGGGGTACAGCGTCGAGGGCTTCATTTGCCGTGTGTCGATGAACTCCCTCTGCTGGAGCATAGACAAACAATTTGGGGGCGTTTCAATCATCAGTGACCGAAACCAAACTGACCGAAATCTTGGACTTGATGCTGCACTGCGGGGGGTTTGGTGCTGCGCTGCGGGACTGGGAGACAAGGTTGCTAGGTACCGCGTCGAAGAAACGCCTGGGACGGTTGACCTGGATGATCCGCACTGCACGCGACATGCGATATCTGGTGGAGTCGGCATGCTGAGCCTGCATCAATGACAGCCGCGCTGGCCCCGTCCCGGTGGACTCTACGCACGAAGCTGGTCGTTTCGGTCCTGCTGCTATTCGTTGTTGTCATCACCGCGATCGGCGCACTGACCGTCTGGCAGCTGAACAACACCCTCACCAACAAAGTTGACCAACAACTCATTACGTCGAGGAGGCAGTTAGCGGGGACGAAGGGTGGCCGTGGAGACATGCTTTCCTATCAAAGTGGTGGCGGCAGGTCGCTGCAGGCAAATCTGTATGACGATGGCTCGGTCATCGTCCTGACCGACCGGCAGAGTGGGGTCTCACGACCAAGTGCGGTGATCAACCGGCTGGGAACCGGGGAGCCTCTTCAACTCAGCCCCGCGCAGATCAACACGGTGCGCGGGGTGCGTACCGGTCGCAAGCCGTCGACCATCAGTCTGGGCTCGGCCGGTCAGTACCGAGTAATTGCGGTGCGTCACCTCGCGCGGTACCAGGTCGCCGACGGCACGCCCATTTCGTTGCCGGTCACCACCATCATCGGTCTGCCACTAGGGGACAACACCCAAACCGTGCAGGACGCCGTCCTTGCCGCGGTGTTGCTGTCGGCCGCCGGCCTGATCCTGGTGGGACTTGGCACGGGGTATCTCGTAGGTCGAAACCTCGCTCCACTACGGCGGGTAGCTGCGACCGCTACTAGGATTTCGATGCTTCCGCTGTCAGCTGGTGAGGTCAACATGAGCGAGCGGGTCGGTCCTTCTGACACCGATACACGCACCGAGGTCGGACAGGTTGGCCTGGCACTCAACCACATGCTGGACAACGTCGACCACGCACTGACCGCACGGCAGAAGAGCGAGACCCGAGTGCGCAAGTTCATCGCCGATGCGAGCCACGAACTGCGAACCCCTCTCGCCTCCATCCGCGGATACGCCGAACTATCCCGACGAGAACACGAACCGGTCCCACAAGGCGTGCAGCATGCGATGAGCCGCATCGAGTCCGAGTCGGACCGGATGACGGCGCTGGTCGAAGACCTGCTGCTCCTGGCGCGCCTCGACTCAGGTCGCCCACTTGGCCGCGAACCCGTGGACATCACCATGCTGGCCATAGAGACCATCTCCGACGCGAATGCCGCCGGACCCAATCACCAATGGATGCTCGACTTACCCGAAGCACCGGCCGAAATGATCGGCGACGAAGCACGGATCCGACAGGTACTGATCAACCTGCTCGCCAACGCGCGTCGCCACACCCCGCCGGGCACGACCGTAACCACCACCGTCAAAGCTGACAACAACCAGATCGCGATCAGCGTGACCGACAACGGACCCGGCATCAAACCCGACCTCCTCCCACCCATCTTCGAGCGATTCATCCGCGGAGACTCTGCTCGCACACGCACCGAGGGTTCGACCGGGCTAGGCCTGTCCATCGTGCACTCAATCATCACCGCGCACGGCGGCTGGATAAAAGTGACGTCACACCCAGGAGAAACCTCGTTCACGATCCACCTCCCGCGCACCAACCCGATGACCGGAACCAGGCAGGCTGTTAGAGACCAGAAAACCTGAGCGGTCAGCGATCGTCCAGCGAAACACGCGAACGTCTCGGATGGTCGGGTCTGCGGATCGCTGATGATTAGGGTGATCGATCATGCGTGTGGAGGAAGCGGTCGAACCGCAGCCTGAATTGGTCAGCCGATTGCTGCGCCTGCTGCC
>JALYUK010000062.1 GCA_030853805.1 Actinomycetota bacterium
TTGCGTCGCGCTGTTGAGTTCTTGGGGTTGGTGACCGGGTCGAACGTCGTCGGCGCATTGACCACCCCGGCCAGCAAGGCGGCTTCTGGCAGCGTCAGTTGGGAGGCGTGCACGCTGAAATAATGCTGCGCGGCGGCCTCGATGCCGTACTGCTGATCGCCGAAGTAGACGATATTCAGGTACCCGTCCAGGATCTGGTCCTTGGAGTACTTCTTCTCCAACGCGATCGCGTACCGCAGTTGCTGCAACTTCCGCACGTAGCCCTGTAGACCGGCCTGGGTCACGGCCCTGCTGGCACCCTTGGTGTTACCGGCGGCTATTGCCTGGTTCTCCAGGGCGACTTTGACGTACTGCTGCGTCAGGGTCGAGGCGCCCTGCACCCCGCCGCCTTGCGCGTTGCTGCTGACCGCGCGCAGCAGACCTTTGGGGTCGATCGCGCCGTGTTGGTAGAAACGCTGGTCCTCGATCGCGACCTGCGCTTTGCGCATGATGGGCGCGACCTTGCTCAGCGGGACCACGATCCGGTTCTCGTTGAACGGTGTAGCGATCGTCGAACCATCCGCGGCGAGGATCCGCGACTGCTGCGCCAACGGGTTCATCGCGAACGTTGAGGGCAACCCGTTGAACAGGGCAATGCTCCCGTTACTCGCTAGGCCGATACTACCAACGGCGGGGATTAACAACCCAGCTGCGAGCAACCCCATCACCATCGCGGTGGCCACCAGCGCAACGAGCAAGGTGAGCACGGATCCCAGCCGATTGATGACACGCATACCCGTGAGATTAATACCCACCACTGTGCAAACCCTTGTCCCACCGGGCAGCCCATTGCGGCGCCTCACCCAGACGTGGCATCACTGCCGGCCATACGCTCACCGCGGCAAATTCAGTGAGCGCACTGTTCCTCCAACAGTGAGCTCCGCCGGCCGGACATCCACAGACTCCCGGGTCGGCCACTCGATCGAAGTGACAGCACTTCAGGAGTACCACCACCAAGAGTCCCGCTGGTGATCGTCGCGGTAACAAAAAATTCTGAGAGGGACGCGGTGGACGGTACAAAACGGCGGTTTCAGTGTCTACAAGACGTCTTACAACCTCGCCCGATTCAGCCCTTTTCTGAGACGCTTCGGGTCATGACTCGCACCAGAGGATCTACGACCGTTGGTTCCGTTTGGGGTGGGAGCCATCGCTGGCCGAGGACGAGGGGCAACAGGCCGCTTTTAGCTTGTGGAGCGGGCTACCTTCTTGGCGTTGGGCTGCGCATCGAACCAACCTTGTTTTGCGCCACCAATGACTCCGCGTAGTCGACGTTTGGTAGCCCGGCTGTAACGCTTGACGAAGGCCTGACTTGGCGCTGGCCGGGCCACCGCAGGGGCAGGCGCGGGCGTTGATGCATTTATTTCAGGCTCAGCCTTGCCCAAGTACCAGTAGGGCGCCCACAGCTTGGACAGGCCGGCACGCTTGTCGTCTTTTACCTCGGCGGGCAGGTCGCGTACGAGGAGTCCGGCCGCTTCCAGGTCATTGATGATTTGCGGTGTGAAGGGCTTACGCCGCCACGCATTGACCATGTAGGTGCGTGTTTTGAGGTAGTCGAGGTAGCGGTGTCCGTGCTTGTCGTCGGCACCGAGGTGGACGAAGACCGCCATTCGTTCGTTGTGGGCGGGCGCAACCTCATCGGCCGGGAAATCGTTCCACTCGTGAGGTTCGGGAAATCGTGCGCCCGGGTCCTTCAGGAGGGTCCCCGCACCTGAGTGGGTTATACGCATGCTCCACACCAACAGGTCGTTGGGGTTGTTCTGGCAGTAGATCGTCGGGCCGCTGCTCAGGTCGCAGATGTCCTGGGAGCCAGCCTTGAGGTTGAGACCGCCGGTGTGTTCGGTGTGGTCCTGCAGGTAAACACCGAACCGCAGCTGGGTGTAACGGTCGTCCCAGTCCGGCGCGTCGACGTCCTCCCGATCGGTGTTGTCCTTGTGCCATGCACGAATGACGCCGTTGATAGTGGCCGAGCTGTCGCCGCCATAAAGAACACGGTTGGTGTGGAGCAGTTTCTTTGCCACACCAGCCATTCGCCCGTCCGCCAGGACGTGCCGTAGGGGCGAGGTGGAGAGCTCGCCACCGCCACTCCCGCAGTGCTCACGGACCTGTGAGCGCATCAGTTCGACCTCTTCATCGGTGTACACGTCCGGCAGGATCGCGTATCCCTTGCGCCAGAACTCGTCCACGTTCAACTCTGCTAATGCCTGCTCAAACACAACAATCTCCCGTAATGGACTTCTCGGCCCATCGCTATGGACCGAACCGTGCGATCGTGGTCAAGGTACAACCATTTCTAGCGTGGCGGTGCCTTCAACACCCGCCGCCGACGTTATGCGGGACCTCCCAACGTTTGGAGCTCCTGCGTAAGTGATTCTGAGCAACCTGTCCACGTACTTCCTGGCCCTGACCCCGGCGCGGGGCTCGGGTTAGGGCCGGTGCCGGCGGTGTTGGCTTCTGGAACGGACAGGACGCGCGGCTATCTTGGTTTTGTGGATGTTCACGTCCAGGTAGGTCGGTGCAGGGCCAGCAGCCAGCCGTAGACCGTATGGAGTGACCCCGTTCGTGGTGGAGGGGGTTGCGGGCCGGGGCCTCACTCACGAGCATTCGTGGGTTACCGAGCAGGGGCCGCCTGCTCGGCCTATCCGACAGTTGTGGGAGGCCCCGGTGTTCACTGAGCGTACGAGTGTTGGTCTGGATGTGCATGCCCGATCGGTTGCTGCGGC
>JALYUK010000081.1 GCA_030853805.1 Actinomycetota bacterium
TCGGCCGCGCACCAGCAGCGGTCGCTGCCGGTATGGGGGATCGGGGTGTTGTTCACCACCATCGCCGCACTGGATCAGGTAGCTCACCTGCGGGTATCGGTCATCGCCGATTCGACCTACGCCGTGAACACTGTCGGCGCGCTCGATGCAATCTCGGGCCTGGCCGTGGCGGCAGCAATACTCGCCATCCTGTGGTCCGCCCGGCGGGTTCTGCCGGCCAGCGCCCAGGTGCCTGCCCTTGTCCTGGCCCCGCTGCCCGGCCTCTGGAGCGTTCTGGTTTCACTCCTGTCCGCCGGGGTGGCAATCGGCGGACTTGATGGCTACCACGCAGCGCAGTTGCTCATCTCCGCCTTGCTGATGGCCGCAGCGATGGTCGCCCTGAACGCCGGGCTTCGTCCCGAGAGCAACACCGGGGCCTGCACGGTCGTCGGCCTGGCCCTGGTGGCCGGCGCGCTGGCCAAGCTGTTCCTCTACGACCTGGCCGCCCTGGACGGTCTGATCCGCGCCGGTTCATTCATGGCCGTCGGTCTGCTGCTTCTGGCAGCCGGCACCCGATATGCCCAGGCGGTCGCCCGCCGTACCCGGACTGCGCCTGCCGCTGAAGGGACGGCAACGAATCAGCCGATCGGCTGAGCGAAGACCCCTGGGAGGGGGAGCACAGGGCCGGTGACCATTGGGTCACCGGCCCTGCTGTGTGGTGCGGGGGCTGCGTTGTTGTGCGGCAGGATCAAGGGGTGACGAGCGACGTGCTGGAGCAGCTGACCGGGTTGGGTCCGTTCTTCGCGCTCGACTCACATCAGTCTGCGTGCACATCGCCGTGGCAACCCCTGGCATCGTTGCTGGAGGCTGCGATGCTCGAGCGCCGCACCGCGGTTGTCGCTCGAAGTCTGGCCTCTGGGGCGGGGCTCGATCCCGAGCAGGTAGAGGCACGGGTCGCCGGCTCGGTGTCGCAGCTGGGTTTGATGGCACGCCTGGTGGCGCCGTGGCTGGGTTTGGCGGCCCTTGGTTCGCCACCGCCGATGCAGCTGGCCGATCTGCGCTGGATTCCAGCGGCTGGTAGCGGGTTTGCACTGTCGATCGACTCAACGGTGCTCCGGTCGGGGCGCACCTTGGCGCTGGCGGATTCGGTGGTGGTGGTCACCGATGCGCTGCTCGCGCCCGTGGTGCAGGCGATCGGCGGGTCACCCCAGGTGCTGTGGGGCAATGTCGCGTCGGCCGCCAGCGGGGCGGTGTCCGCGTCCCGCTCTACGCGGCCGGACCTGACCGCAGCAATGCGGCGCGCAGCAACGGTGCTCATCGAGGCGCTGCCGCTCGCGCAGATGTACACCGGCGAGGTCGGAGGGGCCGGCTTCAGGCGCCGTAGCTGCTGCCTGCTCTACCGGGTGGGCGCCGCCTCACCCCGGGCGGTGTGCGGCGACTGCGTGCTGATGCAGCGTGGCCCGCGATTCACCTGATGTCTATCGCGGGGTCCTGCTCCAGGACCGCCGGGTAGTCCCTTCCGTCTTAGTCCTTACCGACGACGTCATGAGCGGCTTCGCCGGCCTCCTGCGCAATGGCCTTGCTGGCTTTGCGGTGCCGCATCCACTCGAACGCGACCGGCAGCAGCGACAGCAGCACGACCGCCATGATCGCGACGTCGATGTTCTTGCCCAACCCTGGGAAGGTCTTTCCCAGGGCGAGCCCGGCAAGCATGACAACGGCTACCCAGAGCACAGCGCCCACGGCGCTCCAGGTGAAGAAGCGTTTGCGATCCATTCGCGAAGCACCGGCGACCAGCGTGATGAAGGTACGCACGATGGGTACGAACCGGCCGATGACCAATGCTTTGTTGCCGTGATGGTCGAAGAACGCACTGGTCTGGTCGAAGTATTTGCGCTTGACGATCCGCCCGTCGCGCTCGTAGAGCCGCCCACCGGCCAGTCGGCCGATCTCATACCCCGCGACGTTGCCCGCGAAGGCGGAGATCATCAACAGTGGCATGGTCTGCCAGATCGGCAGGTCGAAACCAGTGGTCGCCGAGGTGGCCGTGAACAGGCCGATGGAGAAGAGCAGTGAGTCACCAGGCAGGATCGGGAACAGCACTCCGCACTCGATGAAGACGATCAACATGCAGATCCAGAAGAACGCGCCGCCGAAGTTGGCGAGCAGGTAATTGGGGTCCATGAACGCTGGGCCGAGGGAGTGCATCACGCCGCCAAGGTTACGGGTTGCGGGCTGTGCCGGGGCTGTGCCGACTGCGCACCCGAGGCGGGTCAGTCAGCCGGCGTGCCACTCAGAAGTGGTCGGGGCAGTGCGGCGCCCGGTCCCATTTGAAGGCTGCGGACGCAGTTCGCACCGCTCCGGGCGAATGCTCGGTAACCCGACCGGCGCGCTGCAAATCCACGAAGGACGTGCCGCCGAGGTAGCAGGACGCGAGCTCGCACGCCCCCATCGACAGGTCGGGTGCGTCATCGGTGCGGCTGACCTCGGCCCGTCCGTCCGCGATCCGCACCCGGTAGCACCCTGCCAGGTCGGCCAGGATGGGATCGGACAGCTGCAGGACGACATCGGCGTCTGTGAAGTACGCCCGTGCTGCCAGAGCCGTGTGCACGTCGAGGATGCGCAGGTACAGGCCGTCGACCGGTCGAGTCTGCAGGGCTCGGGGGTCTGCGAGCAGATGCAGCAACGGTTCGTCGACGGCTGCCGACGGACTGCTGAACGACTGGGCCAGATCGACATCGAGTTGGTGGCGCCACAGACCGGCGTACGCCGAGGGGGTAATCGCGAGGACCGGTCCGATCTTCACCTCGCCGTCCGGTCCGGAGGTCGACCAGTGCGGTTTGACCGCAAACGAGCCGACGCCGTCGACCCGACCGCCACCGTCGTAATGCACCACGTAGCGCCGTGCGGCGAACCCTGCTCGATCCTTCTCCGGATCCCAGGTTTCCAGGTCCCACCAGTCGCCTGCTCGATCGAACATGCCGGGTTGCTGGGCACGGACAACTTCCCAGACCGGTTTCGCGGCGGCGAGCCACTGGTCGGAATCGACCTCGACGGTGGACCCGGAGGTGGGAACCTCCGGGACGAATGAGCTACGCGCGGTCTGCCCGCCTAGTTCAGCACTCCAGGCGGCCACCCCGTATCCGAAACGGCCGTAGATGGACGATTCGCTCGCCCACAGGGCCGCCATCGGCGCACCCTGTCCCGCGACGGTCTCCAATTGGTGGCGCATCATCGTCCGTAACAGACCCCGGCGCCGGTATGAGGGTGAGACAGTCACGTCCGAGACGGCTGCACAGCGCAGTTGCCCGTCGCCCGGGATACCCAGCATCCGGTCGGTACTCGACGCGGTGGAGACCCACTCGTCGCCGACCCGCATACCGAAGCAGCCGGCGCGGGGGAAGAGGCGGCGGCCGAGGTCGGCCCAGTCGGGATTGACCGCTTCATGGAACCCATGTTGAACGTGCTCCTGCCAGGCACCCCAGGTGTCCTGCGCGACGTAGGTCAGTTTCGGATCAGCCAGGTGCGGGGGTTCGGGCAGTGCAGCGGCGCGGGGCGTGGTGGCGGCGGACATGGGACCATCTCAGTGGTTTCGAGCACTGCGCGCCACTTTTCCTGTCTGTGCGGCAGGTCAGGCGAGAGCTTTGCCGTCGACGTCGGGGAACTTGCGCACCGCAATCAGGATGATGTCGACGATGTGCCAGATTCCGCACCCACCGCAGGTCAGCAGTTTGGCCACGCCGAGTCCGGTCTGCCCGACAAAGAATCGGTCCACCCCGAGGCTGCCCAGGAAGATCGACAGCAGAAGAGTCGTCAACCACTCACGCTGGGAGAACACGCCGGGGATCTGCCGGGCGGCGAGCTGCACGCCGTTGCCCGTCCGCACGATCGTGTCGCCGCGCAGTGTGCCGTCGGTTGCCAGACGCTGGCAGTCTGCCGGGCTCAGCGGCCCGCGCTCAGCTCCATCGATGAACGCGAAATACACCTCGCTGTAGCCACCCTGCTGGCCATAGCCACCCTGCCCGTACCCATCCTGTTGCGGCCCGTGCGCATACCCACCTCGTGGCGGCCCGCCCTGTTCATACCTGCTCCGGTCCTGCCCACCCCGGTCGGGCTCGCCCTGTCCGGAGGGCTTGTTCAGGTCCGGGCCAGATGGCCCGCCGTAGGGATCATCGCTGCTCATCTGCTGTCCTTCGGTTCTCGAGGGGATGTCGCCTACGTCCGATGGGCGGGGGCAGCCATGCGTTCCCTGGTTTTGACGGGCAAGCATGGCACGCTTCGGGCGTGAGCGAAGCGGCGGAAATACCCGAAATCGGAGTAGGGCCGTGGGCGGATTCGCCGCCGGTCACCCCAGATGGTGCGCCGGACCCCAGATACGACCCCGATCTACTGCGGGATGGTGATCGGCGCAATGTCGCGGACCCCTACCGGTACTGGACGATGGCCGCCATCGTGGCCGACCTGGACACCCGGCGTCATGACTTCCATATAGCCATCGAGAACTGGGGCCACGACTTCAACATCGGGTCCGTGGTGCGCACTGCCAATGCGTTCAACGCGAGCGCCTTCCACATCGTGGGCAAACGGCGCTGGAACAGGCGCGGAGCCATGGTCACCGATCGCTACCAGCACGAATTCCACCACGATGATGCAGCCGAGCTTGCTCGCTGGGCGCGTGAGGACGCGGGCGGCATCCCGTTGATCGGGATCGACAATCTGCCCGGGTCGGTGCCTTTGGAAAGCTATGACCTGCCGCGGGCCTGCGTGCTGGTGTTCGGACAGGAGGGGCCCGGGTTGAGTGCGCCGATGCGCAGCCATTGCGAGGCGGTTCTGCACATCGAACAGTTCGGGTCGACCCGCTCGATCAACGCCGGCGCAGCAGCCGCGATCGCGATGCACGCCTGGGTCCGACGGCACGTCTTCGACCAGCACCCCCGACTCGTGACCGTGCAAGACTGACGAAGAACCGGCAGGTAGCGACATCGCCGGAAATTCAACGTCGCCATTCGACACTGGGAGTGATCAGATGCCTATCGCAACGCCCGAGATCTACGCCGACATGCTGGACCGTGCCAAGAAGGGCGGATTCGCCTACCCGGCGATCAATATCTCCAGCAGTCAGACCTTCAATGCCGCCATCAAGGGATTTGCCGACGCCGGCAGCGACGGCATCATCCAGGTCTCGACCGGCGGGTCGGAGTACTTTTCCGGCCAGGGCGTGAAGGAGATGGTGACCGGCTCATTGGCGATGTCGGCGTTCGCGCACGAGATCGCCAAGAAGTACGACATCAACATCGCGCTGCACACCGATCACTGCCCGAAGGACAAGCTGGACGGCCTGGTCCGCCCGCTGCTCGAGGCCTCGATCCAGCGGGTGAAGGAGGGCGGTCTGCCTTATTTCCAGTCGCACATGTGGGACGGATCGGCCATCCCGTTGGATGAGAACCTGCAGATCGCCGAAGAACTGCTCGAGAAGTGCAAAGCCGCCCGCATCATCCTGGAGATCGAGGTGGGTGTCGTCGGGGGTGAAGAGGACGGCGTCGAGGGCGGCGGCGGCGAGCAGCTCTACTCCACGACCGAGGACGCGATCGCGACGGCTAAGGCGCTCGGCCTCGGCGATGACGGCTACTACATGACCGCGCTGACCTTCGGAAACGTGCACGGCGTCTACAAGCCGGGCAACGTGAAGTTGCGCCCGAAGGTGCTGCGCGACGCGCAGGCTGCGGTCCACAAGGAGTTCAAGACGACCGATGACAAGCCGTTCCACCTGGTCTTCCACGGCGGCTCCGGTTCGGCCAAGGAAGACATCGAGGAGGCCGTGTCGTACGGCGTCGTGAAGATGAATGTCGACACTGACACCCAGTACGCCTTCACCCGCCCGGTCGCGGGCTGGATGATCGGCAACTACGACGGTGTCCTGAAGATCGACGACGAGGTCGGCGACAAGAAGAAGTACGACCCACGCGCTTGGGGCAAAGCCGGTGAGGCCGGTATGAGCGCGCGGGTCATCGAGGCCTGCGAGAGTCTGGGCTCCGCGGGCAAGCACGTCTGACCGCTGTCGGTAGCAGCTGCGCGCTCGACGGGGCGCGCGGCTGCTACCGACGTTTCGGCGCGGCGCGTCTGGTGAGTGAAGATAGGCAGGTGACTGACAACCTGCTCGGTATCCCCGAGACCCGTTTGCCGCTCGACCCGGCCGCTGCTCTGCTTGACAGCGGAGCCGACCCCACCGAGGTCGCGCGCGCCCACCCCACGTCGTCCCTGGCGTGGGCCGAGCTCGCCGAGCGCGCCCTCGATGCGGGTGAGACGGTGCAGGCCTACGCCTATGCGCGCACCGGCTACCACCGCGCGTTGGACGCGCTGCGTAAGTCCGGTTGGCGCGGGCAGGGTCCGGTTCCGTGGGAGCACGTACCGAACCGCGGCTTCCTACGCGCACTGGCTGCCCTCGCGCGGGCTGCGGGGATCATCGGCGAGGTCGACGAGCAACGCCGTTGCGCCGACTTCCTACGCGACTCCAGCGCATCCGGTGCTCGCGAGTTGGGCCTGTAGCGGCTAGACCCTCAGCACAGTCGGTAGCACGGCGCGCTCTACACAGCGCGCCTGTGCTGCCGAGGTTGCTTAGCTACGAAGGTGGCTCAGACGAGGCCGCGGGCCACCAGGCCTTCGTACACTGCGGCGCCCAGCGCGTCTGCGGCGGAACGGGGCCGGATCATCACGGTGAATGTCTCGATCGTGCCGTCATCGCCCAGCTCGATCAGATCGATCCCGTGGATCTGGGTCTTGCCGATACGCGCCCGGAACTCCAGTGTGCCGGCGTGGGCCACGTCTCCGGTTCGAGATGTACTCGTGCCGCGCTGGTCACCGACGTAGCGAAAGTCCTCGAAGATCGAGCCGACAACGCTCAAAAGCCCGGCCACCATCTCGCGTCCGGTGAAGGGGTGGAACTTCACCGGACTGTTGAACTGCACGTCCGGGGCCAACAGAGCCGCGATGCCGGAGTGTTGCCCGGCTTCGACGAAACGCCGGAACTCGTCGATGGCCGATGGTGAGGGCGTCTGGTCCATGCAGCAACGTTCCCACAAGGTGTGTCGTAGTCCTCCGTTACGCTCAGCTCGCGCCATTACCGACTACGGACAGGGAAATCGATGCCAGCGATCGTGCTCGGCGGCGCCCAATGGGGCGACGAAGGCAAGGGCAAGGCCACCGACCTGCTGGGTAGTCGGATCGACTACGTGGTGAAGTTCAACGGCGGTAACAATGCCGGGCACACCGTCGTGATCGAGCAGCCGGACGGCAGCCGCGAGAAATATGCGCTGCATCTGCTGCCCAGCGGAATCCTGACCCCGGGCGTCGTGCCGGTCATCGGCAACGGGGTCGTTATCGACCTGGGAGTGCTCTTCGAGGAGATCGACGGGCTCAATGCGCGCGGCATCGACACCTCGCGGCTGCGGGTCAGCAGCAACGCGCATGTGATAGCCGACTACAACCGCACGTTGGACAAGGTGACCGAGCGGTTCCTTGGTTCGCGCAAGATCGGTACGACGGGCCGGGGCATCGGCCCGACCTATGCCGACAAGATGAACCGGGTCGGTATCCGCAT
>JALYUK010000097.1 GCA_030853805.1 Actinomycetota bacterium
CTGCTGGTGATCATCCTGGGCAACCGGGCCGCGTTCGGTATCGCGTTCATGGTCACAGCCAGCGCTTTCGTGGCCGTCGTGGCCTACCGGTACCTCAACATCCCCGCGTTCGGGCCGGTCCCCTCCATGTACGAACCAGTATGGTTCGCCAAAAAAACCATCACCGCCATCGCCGAAGGCGCGGGCGCACTGCTGACCGCGATCGGATACACCCACGCCCGACGCCAGGAACACAACAACTAAGGTCGCTACGACTGGAGACGCCCACAGTTTCGGCGCCCGGGCGTCCCGTCCCTCAGACGCGACCGGGGACACCCGCAACCTGGCAGGAAGCGCGCGGTAGGCGACGTTGTGTGGGTTGCTGGTGTCAGGGATGAAGGATGGTCTTCACGGGGTAGCAGGGGCCAGTTACCTTCAAATCCACTTCTGGTCGTACGTGGTCGATAGCACCATGCACGGACCTGGGGTACGCGTCTGACCTGGGGCGGTTCCGTGCCCTTCGCCCGGTTTGACGCCATCGGGCCTGCCGCCATCAATCCGGTGCAAAATTCATGGTCATCGACTAGGACTGCGTGTCACTCACGATCATCAAGACCTGGGCTCTTCAACCGCAGTAGGCCAGACCTCGTGGGGAAGGAGCAGGCTGGTTCTACTGGTCGCGGAAGATGGTTTCTGGTCACCTCGGTCGTGCACGCGGGGGCAGTTACATGGCTTCTTTGATGCCGCGGCGGATAAGCCACATGTTGGCTGGCCAGGCGGTGGCGAATCCGATGATCATGCCGATCTGCATGAGGAACCAGTAGACCGGTGAGTTCGGGTGCAAATGCTCAGGGGCAGGAAAGAAAACAAACGTCATTAACGCCATCCACCCGAACAGGCCGACCTCGAACGCGGTCAAGGACAGTACGTCAGCTTTAAACGCGGCCTTCAACCCCTCGCGGACGCCGAGCCCGCGCATGGGGGCGATCGCGAAATACTGGAAACCCACCCCGAGCAGCAGCGCCAGCGCGTAGTCCCCGGCGTACTCGTACGGCAGGGCGGTCCCCGCAATCGTGACGCCAAGGCCGAACACGGCGAACTCGGCGATGATGTCGCCCAGCGTGCACCCGGCCCCGCAGTGACTCACGCCCACGGCAATGGTTGCCCATCCGGGTTTGTCGGGCGGGTCCTCCAAACTGTTCTCGGCCAGCCAGGCGGCGCTGGTGGTCCGCCCAAATCGCCAATAGGCCCAGATCGCGACCGGCCCGAAATACAGCGCGGTGACGGGCCACACCGCTTCCATCACCGGCATCTTCAACCGGTGCCCCCGCCCGTAGATGTCGACAAGGATGACCGCAGCACTAACGAACGCGCCCGCCAGGGCCACCCATGCAACGATGCTCAGCCAACTCGCCGGCATCAGCTCACGCCACCTTCGGAAGTGCCCGGATCGTCATCATCGGTCACGACGGTGCGGGTCAGGTCGACCAGTTGACGCAGGCAATGGTCGCGCAACGGTGCGGGAAAATCGTCAGCGAGCCGGTTGTAAACCACCCGGCCTTGTTTACGGGTCACCAACAACCCGGCCGTGCGCAGCAGGCGCAGCGCGTAAGAGACTGCGTCCTCGCTGACACCCAGGGCCAGGGACAGGTCCCCGACACACAGTTCCTCGGTCACGTCGAGGGCGTAGATCAGCCGTAACCGGACCGGGTCGGCCATCAACGACAGCAGACTGGTCAACCTGGCCGCGTCGTCCACCGAGGGCAACCGCGATTGTGCGTGCGCGACCCGTGCCGGGTCGATTGGGTGGTCATGATCGGTGGGGCTCATCGTCATTCTCCACTCGTGTCGTGGCCGACAGTGGCCGGCGCGGATTCAACCGGCTGCGATCCGGTGGTGTCGTACTGCTGGGCGCAGTGCTCGGAGCAGAAATACACCGCGTCACCCTGCGGGCTGGTCCGGCGCGCGGGGGCTTGTGCAATCTCTACCTGCATCCCACACACCGGGTCTTTCGCAAAACGGCCACCGCTGGTATCGCGGTGTTTGTACAGCCAGTACAGGACTGCAAACCCGATGAGGGCGACGATGTTGAGAAAGGTGGTGTAGTT
>JALYUK010000115.1 GCA_030853805.1 Actinomycetota bacterium
GCGAAGAAGTAGGAGATGGCCTGACCGCGGACCTCCTGCGGGAATATCTCCGACACGGTCAGGTAGCCCGCAGAAGCGCCGGCGGAGGCGAAGAAGAACGCGACGCACCAGAATGCGGTGTGCGTGACGGGGTTGAGGTGATCTCCTAGGAACAACACGGCGGAGATGCCCAGGATCACCCCTGAGATCGAGTAGCAACCACCGATCATCCGGCGCCGACCGACGGTGTCGAAGAACCGGCCGAGGACCAGCGGCCCGAGCAGGTTACCGATCGCGAACGGGAAGAAGTAGACCGCCGCCTGGGAGCTGGACAGGCCGTAGAAGTTCTTCAGGACCAGCGCGTAGGTGAAGAAGATGGCGTTGTAGAGGAAGCTCTGCGTGATCATCAAGGTAGCGCCCAGCACCGTGCGGGTCGGATAGAGCTTGAAGAACACGTAGACCAGCTGCTTGGTCGTCAGGGCCTCGCCGGCCTTGATCCAACGGCCGTCGGACTCTTCGTGATGGGGCAGTTCTCCACCCGCATCACGGATCTCCTGCTCGATGCCGCCGACGATCGTCTCGGCCTCTTCGGCGTGACCGTGCGTCAGCAGCCACCGCGGGCTCTCCGGGATGTGGCGACGAAGGTAGATGATGCCCAGGCCCAGGATCGGGCCGATGAAGAAGGCGATCCGCCAGCCGATGTCCTGCCCGAAGCGGCTGGTGTCGAGCAGGAACGTACTGGCCAGGGCGCCGATGGCCGCACCGCCCCAGTAGGTGCCGTTGATGGCCAGGTCGACGCGGCCTCGCTGCTTACCCGGTATCAGCTCGTCGATCGCTGAGTTCACCGCCGAGTACTCACCGCCGATGCCCATGCCGGAGATGAAACGGAACAACAGGAATACCCACATCGTCGGCGCGAGACCGGACGCCGCGGCTCCCACCAGGTAGACCACGAGGGTGAGGGTGAACATCTTCTTGCGGCCCCAGGAATCAGTGAGCCGACCGAAGAACAATGCGCCGGCTACCTCGCCGAGCAGGTAGACGGTACCCGCGAGGCCGACATCGGAGCTGCTCATGTGCAGCGTCTTCTCGAAGCCGCCGGCGGCGACGATCTGGATCTCGAGTCCATCGAGGATCCATGCGGTGCCGAGCCCGAAAATGACCATCCAGTGGAATCGGGTCCACGGCATGTCATGCATGCGCGCCGGGACCATGCTGCGGATGGGCTTGTCCTGCTTGGTTGACGCAGCAGTCATGCGCGCTCCTCGACCCGTGCGAGATGACCAGTTGTCATAGCCACCGAATGCTCTATCTTTTTAGCATCCTGTAATCCACGACGCAATGACCGCTTCGAGCGACGCGGTACGTGCCACGAACACCCGGCTCATGGGGCGGTGGTGGATCAGTGGTGAACCGGAGTTGCGGCGCGGACAGCGTCCGTGGTGGCCACGCTCGGAAGCGTCCGCGGGTACAAGCTCAGCACTCCCCAGGTGACGACGACGACCAGCAGGCAGGCCATCAGCATGTGGATGAGGACCAGCGCGCCTGGTACGCCGAGGAAGTACTGGGTGTACCCGATGATGCCCTGCAGCACGGTGACGATCGCCACGAGACGCCAGACCCGCATGGCGCTGCGTGCACCGGCCATCGAGGTGGCGACCAGCATCGCGACCACCAGGCCACTGAAGAGCATCACCATGTCTGCATGCAGCCAGGCTGCAGATTGCGGACTGAAGCTGAATCTCGCCGGGTGTGCTGCATCTCCGGAATGCGGTCCGGCTCCGGTCACGGCCGTGCCGAGGATGAGAACGATCGCGGCAATCGTTGCCGTGCCGGTGCCGAGCCACCGTAGTTCCCGGCGCACCTGGATCAGGCGGTGCGTACGGATCTGCCACACGACCCACGCGGAGGTGGCCACCAGCACCATCGAGATCAGGAAGTGCACCGCCACGATGAAGGGGTTGAGGTCGGTCAGGACCGAGATCCCGCCGACGATCGCCTGCAGCGCGATACCTGCCAGGACGCCGAAAGCAGGCAGCAGGAGGGCCTGCCGGTTGCCGGCGCGTCGGTGACCGAGGATTGCGAGGATCAGCAGCACCGCCACGACGCCCACCACCGAGGTGAGGGTGCGGTTACCGAACTCGACAAACTTGTGCCAGGACTGTTCCTGGTGGGCGACGGGGATGATCGACCCGTTGACGCACTGCGGCCATGTGGGGCACCCGAGCCCACTTCCGGACAGCCGCACCAGTCCGCCGGTGCCGACAATGCCGATCTCGACAGCAAGGTTGATCCACGCCAGGGGCCGTAACCATCCGGCGAGTAGATCGGTCAGCGAGTGCCAGCCGCGCCGGACGACGCCGCCCGGCAGATCTGTGCGTACCGCGGTGCTCATCAGTCACTCCATCGGAAGAATCTAGTCACCAGAAAAGCCCCGAGGCCACCCCAGCAGAGCAGGACGACGATCGGTCCGATCGCACTGACATCGTGGCCGGTGAGAGCGGCACGCAGCCCGTCGCCGAGCGCACCGGAGGGCAGCAACCGGATGACGTCTGCAACGCCCGTCGGGAAACGATCGCTCGGGACGAGTAGTCCGCCGCCGGCTGCCAGCAGGACCCAGATCAAGTTTGCGACAGCGAGGGTCGCTTCAGCACGTAGCACCCCCGACAACGCCAGCGCCAACGCGACCCAGACCGCGCTTCCCAGGATCAGCAGCACGGCGGCGACCGCTATGCCGGCGAGCTGGGGATGCCACCCGAACGCCAGACCCAGAGCGCTCAGCAGCACGGTCTGCGCGGCAACCACGGTCAGCACGGCGATTGCTTTTCCGGCCAGCAGGCCGCTGCGCCCGAGCGGTGTCGTGCCCAACAGGCGGAGGACGCCGTAACGGCGGTCGAACCCCGTGGAGATGGCCTGGCCGGTGAACGCGGTCGAGACGACGGCCAGCGCGAGTACGCCGGGCACGGCCAGGTCGATGCGCCGACCCGGTCCCAAGCCTGGAGCGGTGGAGATCGCCAGCCCGACCAGCGCCAGCGCCGGTAGCACCAGCGACACCAGGAGCTGCTCCCCATTGGACAGCAGGGTGCGTCCCTCGAACGTGGCCTGAGCTCGAATGCGGGCACCGGGACCGGCGGCAGCGGTCATCGCAGGACCGCGGTCCTGGTGAGCGCGAAGTAGGCCGACTCCAAGGTGCCGGGCGCGTAGGGCGCATCCGGGTCCTTGGTCGCGAGGGCGCTCACATCGGCGACCGAACCGTCCGCGACGACCCGTCCGGCAGCGACGACGACCACCCGATCTGCGAGTCGCTCGGCCTCTTCGAACGAATGGGTCGTCACCAACACGGCCGCACCGCGATCACGGGCCGCCCTGATGAGGTCCCACACGTCCAGGCGGCTGTGCGGATCGAGACCGGCGCTCGGTTCGTCCAGGAAGACGACGTCGGGTCGTCCGATCAACGCTGCCGCGAGCGCCACGCGCTGCCGTTGTCCGCCCGATAGGCGACGAGTGGGCGTCTGCGCGAAATCGGCGATGCCCAGGCATTCGACCAGCATGTTGCGATCGTCCTGCGCATACATCCCGGCGAGATGGCGTAGCAGTCGGTCAGGCGCGACGCTGGCCGGTAGTCCGCCGTCCTGCAGCATCACCCCGACCTGTGCGCGATGCTCAGCGCCGGCTCGCCACGGATCGGTGCCCAGCACCAGCACATTTCCGTCCTGGGGTTCCCGTAGGCCTACCGCGAGCTCGACCGCTGTCGTCTTCCCGGCTCCGTTGGGGCCGAGGACACAGGTGACCTCGGCGGCCTTCGCATCGAAGGACAACCCGTGCAGGGCGTGCTTGGCGCCGTAACGGTGTGAGACATCCCGAAGCTGCACGGGATTCTCGAAGTTCACACCCCGAGTTTAGAGCGTGTCGATATCGGGTCTGTGCGGGGTGTGGTCTCGAGCTTTCGGCGGGTCTATCGTTTCTGTTGACTATCGATAGTTGGGGCCCAGCGGGTTGGACAGGACGTCATTTCATGAACGCACGATGGACGGGTCTGATTGCTGCGACCAGCGCGCTGCTGGGCAGCGGGGTCTGCACGGCCTCGACCGTGAACGCGGTCTCGCTGCGGCCGACGTCTACCCGGGTTGCCGCGACGGCGCGCGCCGACATTTCACCCGGCGGTGCGAGCGCGTGCAACGCACTCAGCACATTGAACCGGATGTCGCTGGAGCAACGGGTCGGTCAGATGTTCATGGTGGGCACACCGGCGACGGCCGCCAGCGCCACGGTGCTGGACCAGATATCGCGCTACCACGTCGGCAACGTGTTCCTCAGCGGTCGCAGCACCAGCGGTACTGCCACTCCTGCGCGGACGACCGCGGCGTTGCGCGCACGGGTGACCGCGAGCAGCACGGCCGGCACACCGCTGTTCATTGCGACCGATCAGGAAGGCGGTTACGTCCAGGTCCTGCAGGGCGCCGGCTTCAGCAGGATCCCGACTGCGCTCACTCAGGGTTCCTGGTCCTCCTCCACCTTGCAGCGATCGGCCGCGACTTGGGCCCGTCAACTGGCGGGTGTCGGCGTGAACCTCAACCTGGCTCCTGTGGCGGGCACCGTCCCGAGTGCCGCTGCTGCCCGGAACAACCCACCGATCGGGGTTTTCCAGCGGGAGTACGGATACACCTCGTATGCAACGGCCGCTGGGTCGTCTGCATTCGTTCGTGGCATGGACGACGGCGGTGTCGGTGCGACGACCAAGCATTTCCCGGGCCTCGGAATAGTCACCGGCAACACCGACACGACCTATGGAGTCCACGACCGGCAGACAAGCGCATCCAGCGCGTACCTGAATCCGTTCGCGACCGATATCAACGATGGAGCCAGCGCGGTCATGATGTCCTCGGCCATCTACGACAAGATCGACCCGAGCACCCTGGCCGTCTTCTCCCCGAAGGTCGTCAACCTGGTACGACAGAGAGGCTTTAACGGGCCGATCATGTCCGACGACCTCGGAAACGCCGTCCAACCGGGTCGTTGGCCGGTGGCCAATCGGGCCATCAACGCCCTCTACGCCGGGGTGGATCTGATCCTCACCGTCAATCCCGCGGTTGTCCCGGTCATGTACAACGCGATCCTGCAGATGGCCCAGGGCAGCCCCTACTGGTCGAAGAAGGTGGACAACGCCGCCTACGAGGTGCTGCTCGGTAAGGAACGACGTGGTCTGTTGGGCAGCAGCTGCGTGGGCTGACCGGGCGGTCGGCTTCGACAGCTGGGAAAACACGTACCTCCCGGTGACATGATCACGTTCTATCCGTCGTCTGCAGCGGGTAGTCGGCACGCCTGATGACCGGTTGCGAAGTGCTCGCGCCGCAGGGTCAGGACAGTTAGGGCAACCTGCCTACTCGATACCCAGGCAATTAGGTCACACTGGTGTGGTGATTATCGCTGAGCACGCGGGAACCCCCGCTTCGATGCGGTGCGACCCCGAGGACGCGCTGAGCGCCGGAGCGCCGTCAGCTGGCACATCGTCAGGTCTGGATGAGTCACCTGCCACCGACCAGGGCAGCACCCGCGACAAGGTTCTGCAGGAGATATCCGAGCACGGCCCGCTGAGCGCGGCCGACCTCGGACTGAGACTCGGTCTCACATCGGCGGCTGTCCGCCGCCATCTGGACGGATTGTCGCAGCACCGCTACATCTCCGAAGCGGCTCCCACCACCCATCGCACCCGCGGTCGGGGACGGCCGGCACGGTCGTACGTGCTCAGTGGTCTCGGTCACACGCATCTACGCGGCTCCTACAACGAGCTCGCCGTCTCGGCGCTCGATTTCCTGGATCGTCGCGGCGGCCCGGGAGCGGTGCGCGCGTTTGCTGCAGAGCGGGCAGCCGATCTTGCGGTCATCGCAGCCCCTGCGGTCACGGCTGCCGGCGATGACCTCGACGCGAAGGTGGCGGCGCTCGCTGAGGTACTCACCAGACAGGGGTATGCGGCCAGCACCCGGCCGGTGGGTGACGGAACATCCCAGGTCGGCATGCAGTTGTGCCAAGGGCACTGTCCGGTCCAGGACGCCGCGGGCCAGTATGCACAGTTCTGCGAGACGGAAACTGAGATGTTCTCGGATCTGCTCGGCGTGCATGTTCAGCGGCTCGCGTCGCTGGCCAACGGCGAACACGTCTGCACCACCTTCATACCTACCGGTCCATCGACGTCGACGAGTTCGGCCGATCGAGCGGTTGCCGGCACGACCACCACTACCCGCAGCACCAGCGAGAGGAACCAACGATGAGCACCATCGAAGAACTGAACCCGGGCCTGGCCGACATCGGCCGCTACGCGTTCGGCTGGTCCGACAGCGACACCGCCGGCGCGACAGCCAAGCGTGGTCTGTCCACGCAGGTCGTGGAGGACATCTCCGGGCGCAAGTCCGAGCCGGAGTGGATGCTCAAGCTGCGTCTGAAGGCCCTGCGACTGTTCGACAAGAAGCCGATGCCCACCTGGGGTAGTGACCTGACCGGTATCGACTTCCAGAACATCAAGTACTTCGTGAAGTCGACCGAGAAGCAGGCCACCACCTGGGAGGAACTGCCCGAGGACATCCGCAACACCTACGACCGCCTCGGCATCCCCGAAGCCGAGAAGCAGCGCCTCGTCGGTGGCGTGGCGGCGCAGTACGAGTCCGAGGTCGTCTACCACCAGATCCGTGAGGACCTGGAGGAAAAGGGTGTCATCTTCGTCGACACCGACACCGGCCTGCGCGAGCACGAGGAACTCTTCCGCGAATACTTCGGCACCGTCATCCCGGTCGGCGACAACAAGTTCGCGTCACTGAACTCTGCGGTCTGGTCCGGCGGGTCGTTCATCTATGTGCCCAAGGGCGTCCACATCGACATCCCGCTGCAGGCCTATTTCCGGATCAACACCGAGAACATGGGCCAGTTCGAGCGCACCCTGATCATTGCCGACGAGGACTCCTACGTGCATTACGTCGAGGGTTGCACCGCGCCGATCTACAAGTCGGACTCGTTGCACTCCGCCGTCGTGGAGATCATCGTGAAGAAGGGCGCCCGCGTCCGCTACACGACGATTCAGAACTGGTCGAACAACGTGTACAACCTGGTCACCAAGCGCGCGACCTGCGAAGCCGGCGCCACCATGGAGTGGATCGACGGCAACATCGGCTCCAAGGTCACCATGAAGTACCCGGCCGTCTACCTGATGGGCGAGCACGCCAAGGGCGAGACGCTGTCGATCGCGTTCGCCGGCGAGGGCCAGCACCAGGACGCCGGCTCCAAGATGGTGCACTGCGCGCCGAACACCTCCAGCTCGATCGTCAGCAAGTCGGTCGCACGTGGTGGTGGACGTACCTCCTACCGCGGGTTGGTCCAGATCCTCGAAGGCGCCAAGAAGTCCAAGTCCAGCGTCGTCTGCGACGCCCTGCTGGTCGATCAGATCAGCCGCTCGGACACCTACCCCTACGTCGATGTGCGTGAAGACGACGTCCAGATGGGCCATGAGGCCACCGTCTCCAAGGTCAGCGAAGACCAGCTCTTCTACCTGCAGTCGCGCGGGATGACCGAGACCGAAGCGATGGCAATGATCGTGCGCGGGTTCGTCGAGCCGATCGCGCGTGAGTTGCCGATGGAGTACGCGCTGGAGCTGAACCGCCTCATCGAACTGCAGATGGAAGGCGCCGTGGGCTGAACCACCCCACCTCAGCCAGCTTGCACCTCTTCCTTGCCGCACCACAGAAAGGCACCCACCACAGATGTCCCTGCTCACCCCCGACGCAACGACGCACACCGACCCCGGTGCGCTCGCCAGCGGAGCCGTCATACCGGACAAGTCCCGCGCCGAGCGGGTCACGTCCTTCGACGTCGCCGACTTCCCGATCCCGCACGGCCGGGAGGAGGAGTGGCGTTTCACTCCCGTCGATCGCCTGGGCGGCATCTTCGCCGACCGGGACGGCGACAGCGACGCGCTGGAACTGTCGTTGGACGGCGTTGCGGATGTCCTGGTCGAACCCCTGGCCATCGGTGAAAGCCCACGCGGTACCGGGCTCGTGCCCGGCGATCGTGCCGCTGTCGTGGCGCACGCGCACAGCCCCAAGGCCATGCACCTGCGCCTGGAAGCGGACCGTGAGTACTCGGAGCCGCAGCGCCTGGGCATTCGTGGCACCGGCGCGGGAAAGCGTTCAGTCGGCCATATCGTGATCGAGGCCGGACGGCACAGCAAGGGCATGGTGATCCTGGACCACACCGGGTCCGCCGATGTCACTGCCAACGTCGAGGTCATCGTCGGAGACGGTGCGAACCTGACCGTGGTGAGCCTGCAGCGCTGGGACAACGACGCCAACCACCTGTCCCAGCACGACGCGCTCGTCGGTCGTGATGCCTCCTACCGGCACATCGCAGTGTCGTTGGGCGGCAGCATCGTGCGGATGAACGCCGGGGTCCGGTACGCCGGACCGGGTGGATCGGCAACGCTTCTCGGCGTATATTTCGCCGACGCCGGTCAGCACCTGGAACACCGGTCGTTCGTGGATCACAACACCCCGCACTGTCAGTCGCTGGTGACCTACAAGGGCGCGCTGCAGGGCGATTCAGCGCACACCGTGTGGGTGGGTGATGTGTTGATCCGCGCTGAGGCCGAGGGCATCGAAACCTACGAACTCAACCGGAACCTGGTACTGACCGACGGGGCGCGTGCGGACTCCGTGCCGAACCTGGAGATCGAGACCGGCGAGATCGAAGGCGCCGGGCACGCGTCCTCAACGGGCCGCTTCGACGATGAGCAGCTGTTCTATTTGCAGGCGCGTGGCATTCCCGAAGATCAGGCGCGACGGCTCGTGGTGCGTGGTTTCTTCGCTGATGTGGTGGCCAAGATCGGCGTGCCCGAGGTCATCGAGACCGTCATGGCGGCCATCGAAGAGGAGCTTCGGCAGGCCGGCGAATGACCGCGGAAATGGCGACTGAGAACTTCGTCCGCATCTGCGCCGCCGGTGATCTCGCCCGCGAGACCGCGACCCAGTTCACCGTGCACGACATCGAGATCGCCGTGGTTCGCACCGAAACCGGTGACGTGTATGCGGTCAACGACGTCTGCTCGCACGGTCAGGTCTCACTCTCCGAAGGCGAAGTGGAGGGGTGCATGATCGAGTGCTGGCTGCACGGTTCACGCTTCGACCTACGCACCGGGCAGCCCGACTGCCTACCAGCGACTGCACCCATTGATATCTACCCCGTGAAAATCGACGGCGACGACGTGCTCGTAGCTGTCCCTACCAACTAGAAGGACACCGAACACCTATGACAACTCTCGAGATTCGCGACCTGCACGTGTCCGTCGACACGGAGCACGGCCCCAAGGAGATATTGAAGGGCGTCGACCTCACCATCGAATCGGGCACCACGCACGCGATCATGGGCCCCAACGGGTCCGGCAAGTCGACGCTTGCCTACAGCATCGCCGGGCACCCCAAGTACAACGTCACCAGCGGAACGGTGACGCTGGACGGTGAGGATGTCCTGGCGATGAAGGTGGACGAACGCGCCCGCGCCGGCCTTTTCCTCGCGATGCAGTACCCCGTGGAAGTACCGGGCGTCAGCGTCTCCAACTTCCTGCGGACGGCAAAGACGGCCGTATCGGGGGAGGCTCCCAAGCTGCGTACCTGGATCAAGGACGTGAAGGGCGCCATGGAAAATCTGCGGATGGACCCTGAGTTTGCCGAGCGCAACGTGAACGAGGGCTTCTCCGGCGGCGAGAAGAAGCGCCATGAAATCCTGCAGATGGAGCTGCTGCAGCCCAAGATCGCGATCCTTGACGAGACCGACTCCGGCCTGGATGTCGATGCGTTGCGTATCGTTTCCGAAGGGGTGAACCGGGCCAAGGAAAACAGTGACATCGGCGTGTTGCTGATCACCCACTACACCCGGATCCTGCAGTACATCAAGCCCGATCACGTCCATGTGTTCGTCAACGGCAGGGTCGCCGAAGAAGGCGGCCCGGAGCTGGCTGACCGCCTCGAGAACGAGGGCTACGACCGCTTCCTCGTCGACGTATCGGTTTGATCGGCATGCCGTTCGATGCGCAGCAGGTGCGAGCGGACTTTCCGCTGCTCGCGCGCACTGTCCGCGACGGCAAACCACTGATCTACCTCGATTCCGGTGCCACCTCGCAAAAGCCGAGCGTGGTGCTGGACGCCGAGCGCGACTTCTATGAGCGTCACAACTCAGCTGTGCACCGGGGTGCCCATCAGATCGCGGAGGAGGCCACCGATGCCTACGAGGGCGCCCGGGCGACGATCGCGGCCTTCATCGGTGCGCGCAGCGACGAGGTGGTGTTCACGAAGAACGCCACGGAGTCGCTGAATCTGGTCGCCTACGCATTCAGTAATGCGGGCGCACCCGGTGCGCTGGACGGGGTGGATCCGGCAGTTGCGCAGCAGTTGCGCATCGGTCCCGGTGACGACGTCGTGGTCACCGAAATGGAGCACCACGCAAATCTCGTGCCGTGGCAGGAGTTGTGTCGTCGCACCGGTGCGACACTGCGGTGGATTCCGGTCACTGCGGACGGTCAGCTCGATCTGGATCAGCTCGACTCGGTGCTGACTGATCGGTGCAAGGTGTTCGCGTTCACGCATGTGTCCAACGTGACCGGGGTGATCAACCCCGTGCACCTGCTCGTCGAACGGGCACGCGCCGTCGGCGCGCTCACCGTGCTGGATGCGTGCCAATCGGTGCCGCACCTACGCGTCGATGTCGTCGACCTGGGAGTGGACTTCGTTGCGTTCAGCGGCCACAAGATGCTCGGCCCGCTGGGAATCGGGGTCCTCTGGGGTCGCTCAGAGCTGTTGGCGGCAATGCCGCCCTTCCTGACGGGCGGCTCGATGATCGAGATGGTCACCATGGAAGGCTCGACCTACGCCCCGCCACCACAACGTTTCGAAGCCGGCGTGCCCGTTGCCGCCCAGGCTGTCGGCCTGGCTGCGGCCTGCGGCTATCTCGCCGGGCTCGGAATGACGAATGTCAGGAATCACGACCAGGCCATCACGCAGCAGGTGCTCGACGTCCTCGCGGAGCGGCCCTGGGTGCGGGTGCTCGGACCGTTGGACGCCACCCAGCGCACCGGCGCCGTTGCTTTCACCGTCGACGGAGTGCACCCACACGATGTCGGGCAGGTGCTCGACGACGGGGGAGTGGCTGTGCGCACCGGACACCACTGCGCATGGCCCCTGCATCGGGCACAACGCATCACGGCGTCGACGAGAGTGAGCTTTTCGGTGTACACGACCGAGGCGGACATCACGACTTTCGCCACGACGTTGGACCGGGTGCCGCTGATTTTCGGCCTCGAGACGGGAGCCGCCTGATGGACCTGTATCAGGAGCTGATCCTGGAGCACTCCAAACGACCTGTGCACGCTGGGCTTCGGGAGCCGTTCGACGGACAGGTACACCGTGTCAACACCACCTGCGGTGACGAAGTGACGCTTCGGGTGCGGCTGGAGGGCGACCGCGTCGTCGACGTTTCCTACGACGCGCTCGGCTGTTCGATCTCCATCGCGGCAGCGTCCATTCTTGCCGAACAGATCACCGGCGACACCGTCGCGCACTCGATGGACGTCTACGAAGCGACCAAGGAAATGTTGACAAGCCGCGGCACAATTGCCGGCAACGAGGACGTCATCGGTGATTCCGTGGCCCTGTCTGGCGTGTCGAAATACCCGGCTCGGGTCAAGTGCGCATTGCTGCCGTGGACTGCCTACACCGCAGCCCTCGCGGAGTCTCTCCCCGACGACTCAGCACACGAGATACTGGATTCACCGGCACTGAACACATCAATCACCCATGCAACCGGAGGTAGGCCATGACGGACACAGCCACGACCAGTACACCCAATGTCGCCGATGTCGAAGAGGCCCTGCGCGACGTCGTCGATCCCGAACTGGGCATCAACGTCGTCGACCTCGGACTGGTCTACGGGATCACCGTCGATGGCGAATCGAATGCAGTTATCGATATGACGCTGACCAGTGCGGCCTGCCCACTGACCGAGGTGATCGAGGATCAGATCGGCGCCGCCCTGGAGCCGCTGACCACGAGCCACCGGATCAACTGGGTGTGGATGCCGCCGTGGGGACCGGACAAGATCACCGACGACGGCCGCGACCAGTTGCGCGCGCTCGGCTTCAACGTCTGAATCACTTCGACGTCTGAGTCACTTCGACGTCTGAACCGTCCAATACCTGAGTTTTCCAATGCCTGAGCTTTGGCGGCTGAGGTGGGGAACCGGACGCGCATCCGCGTCCGGTCCCCACGTCATGTCAGCGCGAAACCTGGTCGCCAACCTTGTGCATGCATGAACCTCCCCCGGTGACAGATTTACTCCAAGCGCACCGACCGGCCTGGTCCGGCTCTGGGTGGATTACTCGTACAGGACGTAGTCGGGTTGCGGACGCAATGCCAGGACCTGTTTCGGGGTCATCAACGGACCTGCCTTCGCGTCCTCGGAGAAGAACAGTTTGAAGCCCGGGCGGAAGAATTCCGGCGTGCCCTTCATGACACGCTCATAGGTACCGGTCTTGGCCGCCGCACCGCCGATCCCATCGACCGACTTGACCATGGCGACCCCATCGTGTGCCTTCAGCCCAGCGGGGGCGCGCAAGATGTCGGGGCGGAGCACGTGAACAACGAGAACCTTCTCCGGTAGCCGGTGTTTTTCGACCAGTCCGGACAGATAATTCGCCACCGAGTCGACGACCGCTCCGGTCGTATGACCGAACACCCGACCGGGAATCTGCCCGGGCCCGATGGCCCACTCGGGGTCCAGGGCGAGTCCGACGTCGGGCTCGACCAGCCACTTCTCGTAAGCCTTGGCCTCGTCGATGAAGCGGGCGCGGCCAGGTTGAATATTGAGGATCAACAGCGCTTTTCGTTTACGAGCTGCTTTCAACCAGGTGTCGATGACCGAGTCGTCCATCCGAACCCTGTACATCCCGTCACGGCCTGGAGACCCCTGCACAACAGTTGCGATCAGCTCTGCAACCGGAAGGACCGAGCGTCCGTCGCCCCACCGCGGAGCCACCTTGATCATCTTGTCCATCTCGGTATCAAGATTGCCGATGCCCAGCTGTCCGAGCGCAGGAGCGTTCGGTGCACCGCACCAGCCGAAGAGACGGTTGGCCGGGAAGATCGTGCGACCACCGCCCGGCAGCTCCAGCGGCGGAGGCGGCGCAGAGGTGGTCGATGACGTGGAGCTGGGGCTGGGGGTCGAGGTGGCTGCGCGCGAGGCACCGGGTGTTGTTGCTGCCGGGGTTTTTGCCTGCGCGGCCTTGGTGGGCCCACCGCACGCGGCAATACCGGCCACTCCGAAGGCACCACCGATCACGCTGCGACGGGACGGTACTGGAGAAGTCATGCTCGACATCAGATCACGGGCTCGTGGCCAACCGGAGGACGAAACACGACAGTTTCCAATCCGGATGGCAGGTCGTGACGAATCACACATGGTAGACACACCTGTACACACCGCTTCGCGTCCCGGCCTGGCCGAATCCGTCGGACGTAGAGCGGTGGGGCAAGACTTGTTGACGGCCGATGACACGTTGCTATTCGGCAGCGGTCGGGCGTGGCAGAAGGGTTTCTCATGTCGATGAAGAAAACGCTCAGTCTGGCCGCGGCGGGTGCAGCGTGTATCGCGCTGCCGATGACTACCGCTCCCGCAGCGTTCGCGAGCTCGGGCACGACGAACTTGACGGCCAACCTGACCCAGTTGAACCAGTCCGGGGCCAGTGGCAAGGTGATGGCGTCGCTGACCGGTAACCAGCTGCAGATCACAATCACCTCCCAGGGGATGTCCGCGAACCTGCCGCACGCGCAGCACATCCACATCGGCGGCATGAACACCTGCCCGACCGCCAATCAGAAGGGGAAGGGCACCGACGGTCACCTGCGCACCACCGACGCGGCAGATCAGTACGGCGCTGTGAAGGTGTCACTGACGACTTCGGGCGACACCTCTGCCAAGAGCGCGTTGGCAGTGACGCGGTTTCCGGTCGGGAACGCGACCTACAAGGCCACCATCACGCTGTCCGCCGATGACGCGGCACAGGTACGCGAAGGTCACGGCGTGATCGTGCGCCACGGCATCGACTACAACAAGAACGGCAAGTACGACGGCGCCGGCAAGTCCGACCTGGACCCCGCCCTGCCGGAAGAGGCGACCGACCCGGCTGTCTGCGGTGTACTCAATGTCAGCCAGATGAACACGGTGCCCAAGGGCGGCGTGAACACCGGTTACGCGAGCACCACTGACTCGACCAACTCCGTTGCGATCGGTGGCGGTGCTGCAGCAATCGCTCTCGGCGCTGCGGGTGTGGTGTTGATGCGTCGCCGCAAGCAGAGCAACGTCTGATAGCCAGCTGACGTCGACCCGTGAGTGACCGGACGCCCGCACAGCGCATCACCATTGTCGTGCTGTGTGCGTGTCTGGTCCTCGCGGGGGCTTGGGCCGTCGTGTGGGGTCTGCATCGCCCGCCGCACACGGCCTCAATTCCTCCTCCCAGCGCTACCTCCAGCACAGTGCCGGCCCCCTCGACGGGTTCGACCCGGTCGCCGACGGCCACATCGACGGCGGCCCCCACAAAGCCCACCGCGGCAGCGCAGCCGGCCGGCTCGGCGCCCACCGCGGTCCAGATCCCCAGCACCGATGAAGGCTCCGCCCTGCTGCAGTTGGGGACGGCCGAAGATCAGAGCATCGAGGTGCCCGACGATGCGCATGCCGATCAGGCCGGCTGGTACACCGGTTCGCCGATGCCGGGCCAGGACGGTCCCGCCGTCATCGTCGGCCACTCCACGAGTTCACGCGGAGCCGCAGTCTTCTTCCGGCTGGCGAAGGTCAAGGTAGGGGCTCGCATCGAGGTGTCGACCGCCACGGGGAAACGGTTGGTCTTCACTGTCTACCGGGTCGGTCAGTACGCAAAGACGAACTTCCCCTCGGCCGAGGTCTACGGCAACACCGCTGGCCCGGAGTTGCGCCTCGTCACCTGCGGAGGCACCTTCGATGCCCAGACCGGGCACTTCGAGGACAACACGGTGCTGTACGCCCGCCTGGCGGCATAGTGCCGTGAACTCAACCGCCGGTAGGCAGCCGGCGTCGGTGGAACGGATGCGGGAGGACCTCGGTGGATCGCTGGCCGCTCGCAGCGCCGTCTATCCGGGCCTGACGCATCGCCCGGTAGCGATCGAACAAGGCAATCAGCAGGCTCATCAGCAGCACCAGGAAGAACGCCCGGAACGGATCCGCGTACGCGTCGATGCGGCTACGCAGCAGCACCATCACTTCGACGGTGCTGCAGTTGATGGCCGCCAGGGTCGCGAACTGTGCGGTGGCGGTCCACCAGCGGTGACCGCGTGAGTAGATGACGTGACTGACCGCAGCGTTCACCGACACGAACAGGACAACAGAAATCACGATCTGCGTGGGGGTGGCACGGGCCCCCAGCACCCGGGCGAACACGACGCTGATCATGCCGACGAGCACGATCTTCTCGGCCAGACTGGACCACAACGGAATACCGAGGACGGATCGGGGAGCCGGCGGGGCGACGACCGACGCCGGGCGGTGCCGGTCGACTGCAACGGTGGGTGACCAGTCGCGGGCTGGCAGTCGATGCCAACACGCAGCCAGCGTCGCGCCGGCGATCATGACCAGGCCGATGACGACGGGCAGAATCCAGCCATGCGCTTCGGCCTGATCGGTGAAGTCCAACTTCGCGACATGGATCCACCACTCCTGGGGAAGCTTCACGAAGATCCAGATCGACGCGGCGAGCAGCAGGAGGGCCCGACGGGACATGCGGGTCGGATCCCAACGAGTACGCACCACTTCGTACGCCATGAAGAAGTACTCGAAGGTGTTCGGGAAGATCAACAGCAACCACCCGGCATCGCTCAACTCGAACATGACCGTGCCGACCAGCCGGAAATACCAGAGGAACCGCCCGATCGCGAAGGCAGCCGGGTCGCTCCAGTTACGCATCATCGACGTGTAGGCGATGACCTGGTAGTACAGATCGAGCGCCTTGTCGTACTGCTCGTAATCGGACGGCAGTCCACCGAAGGTCTGGAAAACCGTCTGATCGACGGCATCGACGAAGAACGCTGCGAGGATTCCGGGCAACGGATATCTGGGGATCGCCAGCGGCACCAGCACCCGAGCGGTGACCACACACAGGAAGACCCAGCTCACGGTGCACCATCCGTCGGGAGGGCCGGCACATCGACCCGCTGACCGGCCGTCACGGCAAGTACGTGGACGGGCGGCTGAACCAGCGTCGCGAACAGGTCAGGATCCTGCCGGCGCCACGCAGCGCGGAACATCCGGCTGCCGGGGATCGCGAACGTCCCCCAGTGGATCGGCAGCACCTGGGTCAGCTCCAGCTGGGCGCACAGCTGCGCTGCCTGGGCTGCGTCGAGGTGGTCGGGGCCGAGTGTGAAACCCCATCCGCCAATCGGGACGAGACCGATATCGACCTTGCCGCGCAGCTCGAGGAGTGCATCGACCATTCCGGTGTCGCCCGCGAACCACACGGACTGCGAACCGGAGATGAGGTAGCCCTGCGCGTGCGACTCCCGCCCGGCACGCCACCGGGCCCCGGTGTGCTGGGCGGGCACGGCGCAACAGTGCACCTCGCCGATGGTCGTGCTGTCACCGACCGCGAGCTCCACGACGTTACGAAAACCCTCGGCCCGTAGCAAGGACCCGCGACCGGTGGGAAGCACGATCGTGGTTTCGCGGTCGATCCGGCGTAGCGACCGCAGGTCCAAATGGTCGTGATGCCCGTGGGAGATGAGGACCGCGTGCAGATCCGAGATCGCGGCGACTGACGGCAGCGGACCGCTGCGCCGCAACGGGCCGATCCAACGTCCCAGCACGGGGTCGGTCAGGATACGGACACCGTCCAGCTCGATCCCCACGGTCGAATGGCCCCACCAGGTGAACGACGCCGAGACGTGGGTGGCCGAGTCCTGCGGGTCGCTCAGCATGGGGAGACGGTAACCGTCCGGCGGAAGCTGCCGCGCACTGCGTTGTGGTGCGCAGTGAGTGCGACGCCACACGTCATAGTGGTACGCGCCGGTCGACGACGCCGGTAACCTGGAAGCTCATGCCCGATCCATCGCGTTCGATGATCGGGTCGCCCGCGGTCCTCGTAACGACCGGCGCGGCCATTCACCACAACGTTGAGGAGTTCGCAGGTGCTCACCGCGCATGACGTCGAGATTCGCGCTGGCGCCCGGACCCTTCTGGAGCACACGACATTCCGGGTAGCACCGGGGGATCGGGTGGGGCTGGTCGGTCGCAACGGTGCCGGAAAGACCACTTTGACAAAGGTGCTGGCCGGCCAGGCCGCACCCGAAGCGGGGCAGGTCACCCGCTCCGGTGAAGTCGGGTACCTACCCCAGGACCCGCGCACCGGGGATCTGTCGGTTCTGGCGCGGGACAGAATTCTGTCGGCACGCGGACTGGATGTCATCGTCCGAGACCTGCGCAAGGCCGAGATGGACATGGGATCGGATGACGAGGCGCTGAGCGAGAAGGCAATGCGTCGCTACACCCGCTTGGACCACGAGTTCCAGGCCCAGGGCGGGTATGCGGCCGAATCCGAAGCGGCCTCCATCGCCTCGGCACTGGCGTTGACGGAGCGACTGCTCGATCAGCCCCTGCAGACCCTCTCCGGTGGTCAACGCCGACGCGTGGAACTGTCCCGCATCCTGTTCTCCGGCGCCGAGACGCTCCTCTTGGACGAACCGACCAACCACCTTGACGCTGATTCGATCGTCTGGTTGCGCGACTACCTGCGTTCCTACAAGGGTGGGCTGATCATCATCAGTCACGACGTCCAGATGCTCGACACCGTCGTGACGCGGGTGTTCCACCTGGACGCCAACCGCGCCGAGCTCGATCAGTACAACATGGGTTGGAAGACCTATCTGCAGCAGCGCGAGACCGACGAGCGACGTCGTCGACGCGAGCGGCAGAATGCCGAGAAGAAGGCCTCCACCCTCTTCGCGCAGGCTGACAAAATGCGCGCCAAAGCCACCAAGGCCACTGCTGCGCAGAACATGGCCAAGCGGGCCGAACGACTACTTGCGGGGCTGGAGACCGAACGCCAACAGGACCGGGTCGCCAAGCTGCGCTTCCCCAAACCGTCGCCGTGCGGGCGGACCCCGCTGATGGCCGAAGGGCTGTCCCGCTCCTACGGGTCGCTGGAGATCTTTACCGGTGTCGACCTGGCAATCGACCGCGGATCGCGCGTCGTCGTGCTCGGCCTGAACGGGGCCGGCAAGACCACCCTGCTGCGAATTCTGGCCGGGGTCGATGATCCGGACACCGGTGAAGTGCAGCCGGGGCACGGGCTGAAACTGGGCTACTACGCTCAGGAGCACGAGAACCTGGACATGGAACGCTCGGTGCTGGAGAACATGAAGTCCGCAGCCCCGGACCTCGGTGAGACCGAGACCCGCAAGGTACTCGGTTCCTTCCTGTTCTCCGGCGAGGACGTGCTCAAACCGACCAAGGTGCTGTCCGGTGGGGAGAAGACGAGGTTGTCGCTGGCGCTGCTGGTCGTCTCCTCGGCGAATGTGCTGCTGCTGGATGAGCCCACCAACAACCTCGATCCTGCCTCGCGTGAGGAGATTCTCGGTGCGTTGAAGGGGTACGAAGGCGCTGTCGTGCTGGTGTCCCACGACGAGGGCGCGGTGTCCGCGCTCGAACCCGAACGCGTCCTGCTGCTGCCCGACGGTGTGGAGGACCACTGGGGTCCGGACTACCTGGACCTGGTCACCCTGGCCTAGCCCCGCCACCGGTGTCGGCATACATCGGGGTGACCACGCGTTGATCAGCCGTAAGTAGTTGGAGCGAGCGAAGGTAACTCAGACGTGGCGATGCAGGGCAACTGGATGACGATGAGGTCGCTGACCCAGGATTCGTCGATCAAGAACGCACCGCTCAAACCGGGCACGACCAAACGCGTGCTGCGCTACGCGATCCCGTTCCGTCGGCCGCTGACCGCGTTCATGGTGATCGTCGTCATCGATGCACTGACGGTGATCGCCACTCCGCTCATCCTGCGCGAGATCGTCGACAACGGAGTGCTGCAGAAGGACACTGCCCTGGTCGTCTGGCTGGCAGTGGCTGCTGCGATCGTCTCGGTCTTCGACGCAGCGCTGGGCGTCATGTCTCGGTGGTTGTCCTCCACGATCGGGGAGGGCCTGATCTATGACCTGCGCCGGGAAGTCTTCGGTCACGTCCTGCGCCAGCCCATCGCTTTCTTCACCCGTGCTCAGACCGGGGCACTGGTCACCAGACTGAACTCCGACGTGATCGGCGCGCAGACCGCGTTCACCTCGGTGATGTCCAACGTCGTCTCGAACGCCGTCAGTCTGGTTGTCATCATCATCGCGATGGGGGTGCTGTCCTGGCAGCTCACCCTGGCCGCGCTGGTCCTGGTGCCGTTCTTCCTGATACCCACCCGCATCGTCGGGCGCCGGGTGGCGGGGCTTACCCGTAATCAGATGATCGAGAACGCCGACCTCGGCGCACGGATGACCGAACGGTTCAACGTCGCGGGCGCCCTGCTGGTCAAGTTGTTCGGTCGCCCGGACACCGAGCACCGCGAGTACGCCGAACGCGCCGCCAAGGTGCGTGACTACGGCATCGCCCTCGCGCTGCAACGCAGCGTCTTCCTCGTCGGCCTGACGTTGCTGGCGTCGCTGGCAACTGCCATGGTCTACGGCATCGGGGGAGTGATGGCCGTGCGCGGCGCGCTCACGGTGGGAACGCTGCTCGCGCTCGCGGCGCTGCTCACCCGGCTGTACCTACCGCTGACGCAACTGTCCAACGTGCGGGTGGACGTCATGGCGGCGCTGGTGTCCTTCGAGCGGGTCTTCGAGATTCTTGACCTGCACCCGATGGTGCGTGAGGCGGACAAGCCGGTCACCCTTGCGGACGGACCGCTGGACGTCCGGTTCGAGGATGTCGGATTCGCCTACCCGGATGCGGCAGCCGTATCGCTGTCCTCACTGCAGACGGTGACGTCCGGTGACGACGGCGCCAGTGCTGCGGTACTCGACGGGATCTCATTCACCGCTCGCCCGGGCGAGATGGTCGCGATCGTCGGGCCCTCGGGCGC
>JALYUK010000121.1 GCA_030853805.1 Actinomycetota bacterium
ACATCTCGACCGCCAAACGTGAGCCCGAAGCGATACATCAAAACCCGGTCAGGGATCGCCTTGCGGTTATGTCGTGGTGGTGCGGGGCAGGGTGAAGACGAGTGCGAAGGCGGCGATGGCGAAGGCGGCGCTGACTGCCATCGCGTAGGTCGCGCTGTGGGTGAATGCGAGGGGGACGGCGTCTGGTCGGTTGGTGAAGTTGAGCGTTCCGAATAGCACGGTCGCCATGATGGCGATCCCGATGGCGCTGCCGATACGTTGTGCGGTGCCGACGATGCCACTGGCTGTGCCTGCCTCTGTGGGGTTGACTCCGGCAACGATGAAGTCCACGTTCGGTGCGATGAAAAGGCCGCCGCCCAATCCTGCGATCAGCAGCGGCGCGGTGAGTTGCCATCCGTTCAGAGTTGTAACCGGGACGGTGAGCAGGATGATCCAGATAGCGGTGATGCCGGCAGCGACGAGAGCCAGGCCGAGGGTAAGCACGGATCGTCCATACCTTGCGGCCAGGCTGTCGCTGGTGCTGGCGCCCGCGATGCTGGCGACCGCGAACGGCAGCAGGAGGATCCCGGTTGCCAGGGCGCTGTGTTTGAGTCCGGTCTGCCACAGGATGGACAGGGTGAAGAAGATGCTGGTGAACGCGGCGAAGTAGACCGCCGCGAGGATCACCCCGCCGGTGAAGGAGCCTCTGGCGAGCAGGTGCGGGGGGATCAGTGGAAGTTGCCCCGAACCCTCGACTCGACGTTCCCACAGTAGGAAGCCGACGAGCAGAAGGACCGATCCGATGAGTGAGGTGAACGTCCACCAGGGCCAGCCGTTCTGCTGTCCTTGGATGAGCGGAACGATCAGCGCGATCAGTCCGGTGGTGAGCAGTAGTAGTCCGATCCAGTCTGCTGCTGCCCGGCGGGTGTCCGGCTGTCGGGCGGGAAGGAAGAAGGGCGCGGCGAGCAGGGCGACGATGCCAAGCGGCACGTTGACGCCGAACACGTAACGCCAGCCGTGGTCATTGCCGAACCCGGCGATGATGAGTCCGCCGGCAAGGGGGCCCAGCGCGGTCGCGAAGCCGATCACGGCGCCCATGAACGAGAATGCGCGACCTCGTGCGCGGCCGGTGAACATGACCTGGATCAGCGCGGTCACGGGCGTGAACGTCAGCCCGCCACCGATGCCTTGCACGATGCGGGCTGTGACGAGCCAGGATTGGGAGGACGCGAGTCCGCAGGCCAGGCTTGCGGCGGTGAATAGCGCCATCCCGGTGATGAACACGATTCGGTGCCCGGTCCGGTCTCCGATCCACCCGGCGGGTATCAGGACCAGGCCGAATGCGAGCACGTAACCGGAGACGACCCAAGAGATGGTGGCGTCGGAAGCGTGCAGGCCTGTTTGTATCGTCGGGATGGCGACGTTGACGATCGTCGTGTCCAGCAGCGCCATGAACGCCCCCAGCAGCAGTACCACCAGAGCGAGACCGGGCGTGCGCTTCGTCTCGATTGGTGAGTTGCTAGTCATCGGCCCCGCCCTTTCCGGCTCGCTCGGCGGCGATGATGTCGCCGACGCGGTCGGCGAGCTGACGGTGCCAGGTGACTTCCGCTTTCAGACGTTCGGTGCGGTGGGTCATCGCTACCTGTTCGGTGACGGTCAGGTAGCGCATCACGCTTGCCAGGTGCGCCTCGTGCTCGGCCAACATCGCCTGAAACGTCGCGATCCTCGCTGCGACAACTGCTGGCAGGTCGTCCAGGTGGTCGGCGTCAAGGCGCGTCAGGGCGAGGTCGAACGGGTCAGGTCTGAACACCACCTCGCGCAGACCACTTAGTTGTAGCGAGACCAGGAGGTGCCGGCCACCCTCGGTGATCTCCCACACCTGCCGTCTGGGGTATTTCCCGGACTGCTCGACCCGGATTTCCTCGATCAGGTTCTCGGCGGCGAGACGTTTGATCGCGCCGTACAGCCCACCGACAGTGATGTCGGCCCACTCCGAGACATGCTCCTCATCGGCAAGGAGTCGGAGCTGGTGACCATGCATCGGGCCACGATCAGCCAGCGCACCAAGGACAAAAATACGAATCGAAGACATTCCAACTACTCTTGCACGAGTAGTCTCGTGTAGCAAGCACAATCTACATCCCTGGCGGACATCGCAGCGAGCCGTACGTAGAACCGTGACCGGTGAGGCTGCGGCCCCGAGCAGAGGCTTGTGAGGTCGTCCCGTAAATCGTCGTTCACCGGGCAGGGATTCCTCGGCTACTTCCGCTGGGTGCTGCGGCTGGAACACCGATAACCGATCCGAGGCGAGGACTGGCATCCCGGGGCCCAGTGAGAGCAGACACTCCGTACTACGCTGACCACCGCCATCCACCGAGTGTGCCGATGTATAAGGGCCTTTGGTGCGTTGGCTGAGGCGAAATTGTGTTGATGAGGGGTCTTCGATGAATCACCGCACCACCTTCTTATCCTCCCCCTGGGGTGGGTAGGACGTGACTCGCACGGCTCGCTCCTTTGGTCCTGCTGTGGGTGAACCTCCCGTGTTTGTCGACCCACGTCGCTGGGGAGCCCTGATTGGTGTCGCCGGCGGGCTGGTGTTTATCTTCAGCTACGCCCCGCAGTTGGGCACCGTGGTAAGGGTTGGTGCTGGCGTCGTGGGCATTGGATTGACTCTCGCGATTCTCTTCGACCACTACGTTCGGCCCACCTCACTGGGAGCGTTTCAGGAACCACGCCCTGCGGCGGTCGTGGTGTATGTCTGCTGCGTCGCAGGAGAACTCACTGTGATCGCACTGGGGTCCCGGCTGTTGCCAGGTGCAGGCCACGGCGATCTGCGCCCTGCGCTGATCGCGGGCGTCGTCGGTCTGCACTTTCTACCCTTCGCATGGGCCTTCGGTGAGCGAATGTTCTACAGCCTCGGCCTCGCCTTGCTCGTGCTCGGAGGCCTCGGATTGATCGTGGGCTATGGCGGCATCACCCACGCCGCCGATGCGGCTGCAGTCTTGTCCGGTCTGGTCATGCTCGTGCTCCTCGCGCTGCACGCACAGGGACGATTCGCGCATCAGCCCCGCTCGGACGTACCGGCCGCGTGAGCTCCTGACGCTCCCTCACCAACCCCGCATTCCGATCGTCAACCGGGCATCTTCACCCTGAACCCAGGTACATGAGCGACGTCGAATCTCTGCTCCAAACGCGCATGATCATCGGGAGTATGGATTGTCGGACAGCCCCCCAGACGAACACGGCGGCTGGGAGGTTGAAGATTTGGCCCGGCGGTCGTACCGGGGTAGTTCTAGGGTCGGTCTCTGTTCGCTTGTGGGGGTCGTATTGATACGGGCAGCGGTCTTCCTGCGCCCGGTGGGGGCGAGGTGTAGGTAATCTTTGGCGTTTATTCGTTATTTCCACCTTGTTCACGTTCGTGTCGTTCGCGATCGAGGTCGTCGCGTCGTTCGGCGCGGGCGCCGGGTGGCAGGTTGGAGCGGTCCTCGGCAATCAGCATGTCGGGTAGGCCCGAATCGGGCAGGCGCACCGCAACGTTCGGAGCGGGGTCGTGCGCGGCGAGGACGAGCAACAGTTCATCTGCGGACTTGCGGGGAAGCGTGTGCTCTTTGAAGAAGTCGTTGTCGAATGCCTGCCAGATAAACATTAGGACCACCCCGATCAGCAACGCACCGATACCGACGACTGCCTCGGCACCGAGGCCGAAGATGGTGACGTTCTTGCCGTCAACGCCCTGTAGGTAGGACGGCTGCGCGAAGTTATAGACCGCGTATCCGAAAGCCACCAGCAGGATGATCCCGCCCAGGATCGGGATGATGCCCTGCATCATCATGTTGCGGAACGACGAGGTGAGGTTATGCCGGTAGACCCATGCACAGGCGAACCCGGTCAGCCCGTAGTAGAAAGCGATCATCAACCCGACCGAGCCGATCAGCGCGGTGAGCAGGTTCGTACTGATGAGGGTGAAGATCAGGTAGAAAATGATCGACACCGCGCCCATCCCGATCGTCGAGTTGGTCGGGGTCAGGAACCGGGGGTGGATCTTGGCGAGCGACGGCGGGAATGCCTTGTACGAGGCCATCGACAGCGCGGTCCGCGCGGTCGGCAGGATCGTGGTCTGTGTCGATGCGGAGGCCGAGGTCAGGATGGTTGCCGACAGTAGGAGCATGCCGATATTGCCGAGCCAGCTGTGACCAAACAGGTCTGGACCAATGGCAGCGAACACGTTGCTGGAGTTGTTGGCGTTACCCAGGCCCACGCCCTTGGTGCCGATTCCGGCGAACGCTACGCATGCGACCGTGACAATCCCGTAGGTCACCAGCAGTAGCAGGGTGGAGATGATTGCCGCGCGACCGGGCGTCTTGGCCGGGTCCTCGGTCTCTTCATTGATCGAGACCGCGGAGTCCCAACCCCAGTAGATGAACACCGCGGTCAGCAGCGCCGGAGCGATGACGTGTCCGATAC
>JALYUK010000155.1 GCA_030853805.1 Actinomycetota bacterium
TGACCACCTCTGGAACGGAGTCGTGGCTCCCTCGACGGATAGGAAACTCGAGTTGGGTGAGGATCTTTGTCGCCGTGAGAACCGCCGCCTGCTCCCAGCCGATCAGGTCGAGGATTCTTGTCCACAGCAGTCTTCGGGCACCGTCCAGCGGATCTTGGAAGGTGTACCACTGGAGGGTGGTGAGGTCAGTCGCCCGAGTGCCGCTGCCTGCATTCCCGATATCCACGACCGCTACCACCGCTCCGTTGCGGACCAGGACGTTGTCTGGATTGAAATCGGCATGGACCATGTCAGGTGCCTCTGGTGGGGGTTGGGTGCCGGCGTACATCGGCCGCAGGCGCTCGACCAGGGCCGACACATTGGCGGAATACCTTGAAAGCTCGCTGACAGCCGCCGTCAAACTGGGATCTAAGTCTTGACCGTATTCCTGACCGGTGGCGAGTCGCCATGCGTATGACCAGTGGTCGTGGGTCTCGGTAGCTTGGCCAGCCTGGAGTTCGACGATCTCAATCAGTTGCTCGACGAGGGACAGGGTCAGCTCTGGCGCGGGAGCTGCGTCGACGAACTCCATCAGATGCCATACATGAGTGGCTGTGGCTCCCACTCCGAGACAGGCTGGGGTGGGATAGCCGCGCCGGCGCATGTCCTGGACGACTCTCTGGGTCCGCAACGCCTCGTCCAGTTGGTTGGGGCGTACGCGGGGCCATGCTTTGAGTACTGCATTTTCCTTTCCGCCCAGCTGTACCCGCATGGCACCCACATCGAGGCCTCCAGGTAGGCGACTGAGAAGTGTGGCCTCTGCCCCGACGACGCCGGCCACGTCGTCCAGGACTTCGGCCGGCAGCTCTCCGGGATCCACCGGGCTGAGATTGGCAGCACTGTCACTCACTACTCCAACGTAGACAGAGTCACCCCAGGCGCACCACCCAGTTTCGCAGCAATCGAACTCCACAACCCGGTGAAGGATCGTCCTGCTACGGGACGCCGCTTGGCGGCGGCCACCGCAGAGGACCAAGCCGTCACCGTAGGAAGTTCCCGCTGCGGACACTGCTGAGAAGTCAGCAATTGCGGCCGTCGACACGTTGAACGCAGAGCGTCGCTGTCAGCGGGAACTGTAGGAGCGGAGGTTGCCACACCCCGTACTGTGAACTACAGTTGGCATGTGGTTGAGGTCGTTACGTCAGCAACATTCGACCGCTGGTTACGCAAACTCAAAGATCGTCGCGCTGCGGCGCGAGTCCTCGTCCGGATCGACCGGTTGGCCGCCGGTAACCCCGGAGACGTCAAGCCAGTCGGCCACGGTGTCTCCGAGCTGCGCATCGAGTACGGCCCTGGATACCGGGTCTACTTCTTACGCGACGGCGACCGCCTGATCCTGCTGCTCATCGGAGGAGACAAAGCAACCCAGGACGCCGACATCAGGACTGCCCACAGCGTCGCTCGGACCTGGCATCGCACACAAGGAGCACACGAATGAGCATCGACACCGAAGCCTTCACCCCCTTCGACACGGCGAACTACCTGAACACTGTCGAGGACGTCGCGGCCTACCTGGAGGCGATCATCGACGAGGCCGACGATGATCCCACGGTCATTGCCCGGGGGCTGGGGGCCGTAGCTCGCGCGCGGAACTTCAGCCAGATCGCGCGGCAGGCCGGGATGAGCCGCGAAGGGCTCTACAAGGCACTGTCCGCCGACGGCAATCCCAGCCTCGCCACCGTCGTCAAGGTTTCGCACGCCCTCGGCCTCCGGCTGCACTTCGAAGCCATCGCCTGACCCGGCAGGATCCAACAGTCCCGGTTCGAGAAGTCGCAGTCCCGCAGGACCATCCTCATCCGAAACGGCCAGCGGCGCTGATCCTGCCGATCTGTGACGGACAGCTACTGTGCCCCTTCTCGGGTGTCCCCGAGTTCTGGCCCAGCATGTGTGCTCCCCAGACCGGGTGCTCGGAAAATCAGATGGTGTGGTGGCCCGCTCGGATTTGCTCGACGAGGATGTCCGCCTGTCCAGCGTGCCGTGCAACATCGCCGATCATGCACAAGTAGATGAACCGCAGGTTCACCGTGCCCACGACTCGGTGTTCGGCGGTGTCGTCCAGACTGCGACCGGCGGCGATCTCCCGTGATTTCTTACAGGCCGCGGCGTACTCGGTGACGACGCCTGCGAGAGTCTCGCCAGGGGTGATGCGAAAGCTGCTGTCACCGCCGGTGCTGTGCCCGTCGCAGTCTTCGGCGGCCATGGCGGCAAGTGTGCGTTGGAACCAGATTCGTTCGGCCGCAGCACAGTGCTTGACCAGCGATATCGGCGTCGTGAGGGAGGGCACCAGTTGTTGACGCGCCTGGGCGTCAGACAGCCCGGCGACGGCGGCGACCAGTTCAGTCCGATGCAGGTCCAGTGTGCTTTCCAACAGCTCTCGTTCGTTGCCGGTGAACGGGCGACCCGGGCCGAGTACAGCGGTCATAAATGTCTCCTTCGTGTTGCATCCACTTGGTCAACTGCGTGTTCACTGAAGCGGTGGAGATGCATCGAGCAGCGCAGCGCGCTACCTCCGTCGTTCTGACACCGAGGCTGCGGCTGACGCCCATCGGGCCGGCCGACATCGATGACCTCATCGTGCTGCACCGCGACCCGCTCGTCGCGTTCTGGACCGGCCCCTGGAACCCGGCGACCGTGCGGACTTGGGCCACGGACATGGCAACCCGCTGGAATACGGAGGGTGTGGGCAAGTGGCTGGCCCGCTCCCGCTCAGATGCGTCGCTGGTCGGTCGGGGCGGCTTCACGCGCTTCGATCTTGACGGCGAGTCGGTGCTGGAGCTCGGGTGGGTGGTCCGAGACGCCCTTACTGATCGCGGCTATGCAACCGAGATCGGCCGGGCCGCTCTTGATTGGGCCGCGATCCACGAGTCGCGAACACCGATCGTCGCCTTCACCGAGGTGCACAACCAACCGTCGCAGGCGGTGATGCGACGCCTCGGGATGAGGGCAGCAGGCATGATCCGTCGTCCGGGACTCGTCCAGGGCCGCCCAGGCCTGCATCCCGCCGCCCCGTTCGCCCTCTATCGGCTCGAGCACGACGATCGCGTCGTGTGAGGGGTCTTCCAACCGACGGCGCCGACTTGTGCAAGTGAAAGACCGAGGCCCCGGCAGTATGCCGATCAGGGATTGCTGACCAGGCGCGAAGATCGTCTTCTGCGAACTCATCTTCGGTGATTGATGGCCACCTCAAACGTTCGGCGACATGTCCAGGTCGTCGCACATCGGTGGCTGAGGGGTTTCGCTACCAGCCGACTGCAGCCAGGACGTCGGCCGCGACTTCGTGGATCGGCCGTCCGGTCGTGTCCACCTCCGCGTCTGCGGCGCCGGCCAGATCCAGGATCGCAGTCAGCTCTGGTGCCCTAGCAAGGTGCCACGCGAGCCCATCGGGGTCGCTGCTGTGTCGGTTGCGAAGGCGGGCAGCCAAGACGTGGGGTTCGGCTCGGAGCCGAACAATGCTGATGGAGCAGTCCAAAGCTCGCTCGTAGTCCTGACGGTGAGATCGCTGCTCGATCACTCCTGCCAGAATCAGCCGCAGTGCCCCTGCGGCTCGGAAGTTTGCGGCCACTGATCGAAGATTGCGCAACGCCATCGCGCCGTTGAATCTATCGCCGGCGGGTGGTGGCCAGCACCGGCTCAGCTGATCAAGATCCACAACGGCATGCGGCACACCCCGAACGGCCAGCAAATCTCCGACCGCCTCCGCGACGGTCGTCTTGCCTGCCCCGACGGTGCCGGTGATCAAAAGCGACTCCGGCGGTTGAACTCGTGCTGTCGCCATAGGAGGACTCTAGAACTGCCGGGTCTATCAGGGCCGTAGTCCCGCCACGCGTACCGGGCTGCCGGAAGTGCCCGGTCACCGATCCTCTTGCGGCACATGCGGCGAGGCGAGTTCAATGGCAGTGCCCGCGCCGCCCGGCGCGCGGGCTGGGCGCTCACGTGGAATTCGTTGGCTGTGGGCTGGGGTGGGCGAGGAGGCCGGGTAGGCGGGCGGCGGTGTCGGGGTCGGCGGGCACGAAGGTGAGCAGGTGCTGGTCGGAGTCCTCCAGTGCGGCGAGCTTGACGTAGTCCAGGGTGAGCGGGCCGAGGGTGGGGTGGTGGAAGTGCTTGCGGGCGGGGGCGAACCCGCGGATGGGGTGTTCAGCCCACATGCGGGTGAAGTCCGGGCTGGTCTGCTGCAGCCCGTCGATGAGGGCGCGGACGCGGGGGTGGTCGGTGCGGGCGCCGTTGGCGGCCCGGAACTGGCCGATCAGCTGTTGAGCCTCACCGGTCCAGTCGGCGAGCAGGGTACGCATGGCTGGGCGGGTGAACAGCAGCCAGATGCCGTTGCGTTCGGCTTCGTCAAGATGATCGAGCCCCCCGACGAGCGCGTCGTAGGCCCGGTTGTAGGTCAGCAGGTCCCAGCACTGGTCCATGACGTAGGCCGGGTTCGGATCCAGCGTGGTCACCAACGCGCGCAGCACCGCTCCGACCACCGGGCGACCCGGCGAGGACTCCGGCGGCAATGGCTGACCGGCCAGGGTGAACAGGTGTCGCCGCTCCGCGGCGGTCAGCAGCAGCGAGCGGGCCAGCGCGTCGACCACTTGGCGGCTAACGGTGATGTCGCGCTGCTGCTCCAGCCACGTGTACCAGGTCACGCTCACCCCGGACAGCTGAGCGAGCTCCTCGCGGCGTAGCCCAGGGGTGCGGCGCCGCGGCCCGGCGCTGAGTCCCACCTGCAGCGGGCTGACCGCCTCCCGCCGCGAACGTAGGAAGACCGCGAGTTCCTGCCGACGGGCCATGTCTGACATCGAACCCTCTCCCGCACCGCCGTGTCGTGATGATCAGTGGTGGTCCTCATACCAGCATAAGTACCCCTCTGTACCAGGTGGCGCGCTGAGCTCAGTGTGGACCTATGACGGACCCCGGCCCCACCGCAACAGAGGACGGTTCCATGGCGCACGCCGCCGAGCCCGCTGCGCCCACTGAACCCAATGCGCCCGCAAGACCCGCGGGTGGTGGTTCGCTGCGGCCGGTCGCGGTGCTGGCGGTGGGCAGCTTCGCGATGGGCACCGACAGCTTCGTACTGGCCGGGATCCTGCCCAACATCGCCGGCGGCCTGCACGT
>JALYUK010000069.1 GCA_030853805.1 Actinomycetota bacterium
CCCGGACAGCCTGCCAACCCTCAGGCAGACGCGGATGCAAAGAAATCGTGTCAGGCAGCAAAATTTTCACACTTACCATCATACGAAAGCCCCTCTCATCTGATGGCGCCCAGGTGCAATTCTTGGAGTTCGGAAGTGTGACGTCGTAGGGCATCGGTGATGCCTTCTCAGCTTTGAGGAGTCAAGAGCGGCCGTCTCAAAATCCTCCGTTGATGCGACAAGCGTGGCGGCGGCCCGACCGCTGCAGAGGGACGGCGCAAAATGGGCTCGACGGCGTTACCGACAACACCGATACTGCGAGAGTTAGCAATGGGCGTATTATCGTAGTAACTGGTAGGAGGAACGATGCGTACTGTGGTTGAGCTGGCTGATCTTGCTGCTGAGCAGTGGGGTCTTGTGAGCACCGCGCAGGCCCGTTCGGTGGGTGTGTCTGCTCAGGCGGTGGCCCGCCTGGGCAATCAGGGCGCACTCGAGCGGATGACACACGGCGTCTATCGCGTGACCGGTGCCCCACCCTCGCCCCTGGATGATCTTCGCGCAGCCTGGCTTGCCCTTGACCCCGCGCGCCGGGCGAGTCAGCGACTTCGGGGCCAGATCCCGGCCGTGGTGTCCCATCGTTCTGCGGCCGCGGTCCACCAGCTGGGAGACCTTGAGACGTACGGGCTGGAGTTCACAATCCAGGAACGTAAGCAGACCCGCCGGTCTGACATTCGTATCCACCGCGGCCACCTCGATGCCAGCGAGTGGACCGTGGTCGACGGGCTCCCGGTCACCACCGTGATCCGGACCGTTGCCGACCTCGCGGGCGCGCACCTGGATGGCGGTCACCTCGCCAGCGTTGTACGCGATGCGCTCACCCGCCAACAGGTCGATGATCAACAACTTAGTAACGCACTGCGGCCATACGCCCACCATTACAACGCCCCCATGGGCGAGGGTCAGGCCCTCCTGTCGCAACTTCTGCAGGAGTCCGGAATCTCGGAACCCATCCAGCGAGCCGTCGAGCTTGCAGGGGTAGGAGCACGCAAAGAACAGTGGTTTCGCCTTCGCCAGGGCGCGGACCAATCGATGCAGCTTCAGTCGATGCAGATTCAGCAGCTGCGCGAGCAGATCGTGAGCATCATGAAAGTAATCAGCCCAGTAGCTGAGCTCGAAGAGCGGCTCATGAACCCGCCGGCGATGAAAGCGGCCTCGCAGATACGTGAGGTCGCCACGCACACTGCGGGCCTTCGCCTTGATCCTGCAATTCGTCAAGCGCACATGCAGGCCTTCGCCTCGCTCCAGGAGGTCACCAAGCAGTACCAGGTCCTTCTCGACTCCCCCGAAATGAAACTGATGGCCGAAGCTGTTCAGTCCGCAGCCGCTCACGATCAGCAACTCCTCAACCATTTTGCGCAGGCCGGGGCCGCACCAGCCGTCATAACTTCTGAAATGGCGGCACCCACATCGACACCGCCCAGCACATGAGCGCGGTCAACGGCTCATCCCAGTACGCCACAGCTACCGCCTTCCGCCGCGGCCTCCAGGACCGACTGAAGCAACAAGCAATGCTGCGGGGACGACCCGTCGCGGAGCTGCAGCGAGAGTTCCTCTTCCAGCGTTTCCTCGCGCTGCTCTTCTCACAACCCGACGGACCCTGGGTACTCAAAGGTGGAGCAAGCCTGCTGATGCGACTTGCCGACGCACGATCATCAAAAGATCTCGATCTGCTGCACCTGGGCCAGGTGAAACCAGCTCAGGCAATCGCTGATCTGCGTGAACTCACCGCACCCCACGAGAGTGACTACCTGACCTTCATCATCGGGGACACCGTCACCTACAGCCGCACAAACCCGGTGGTCACGATCTCCGTCACCGCCTACATCGGCGCACACTATGGAAACTTCCCGATCGACCTGGCCACCGAGCTTCATCTACTCGCGGCACCCGAACGGATCAAACCCACCCCCGTCGTCGACGTTCCCGGCCTGGCCGAACTACCCGACGTCGTGGTGTACGCACTCACCGACCAAGTAGCCGACAAAGTCTGTGCGATGTACGAGCTGCACGGCGATCGCCAAAGCCCATCCTCCAGATACCGCGATCTGATCGACCTCGCACTGATCGTGTCGACCTACCAACTGCACGCCGCCCCACTCGCCAGAGCACTGCAGTCCGAAAGCAAACGCCGGAACATGCGCCTGCCCACACACATGACCTCCCCCGCACCAGGCTGGGCAACGGGCTACCAGGCCTACGCGCGCAAAACCAGAATCGACGCGTCGCTGCACACCCTGGAAGCCGCGCTCAAACAAGTAGGCAACTGCATCAACCCACTCCTGGGGGCGTCCCGCGAGCACGGGCGCTGGCTACCCACCAGCGGCTGGACAGACTAAACGCCAAAGAACGCGAACGGGTGTGCGCTTTACATTGACGCGGACACCAGTTCCGATACACAAGCCACCTGGGACGATGCCCGCCCGCCGCGGATGTCTCGCGAACGATCGTT
>JALYUK010000210.1 GCA_030853805.1 Actinomycetota bacterium
GTCATCCCGCATTGGGCGCCGCCGACGAACGCGATGCAGATCTTCGAGTACGTGGAGCAGGGCTCGATCGAGCTGTTGTGGATCTCTGCAACTAACCCGGCGGTGTCAATGCCCCAATCGGGCCGGATCCGCAAAATCCTGGGTAGCGAGCAGTGTTTCGTGATCGTGCAGGACCTGTTCCTGACCGAGACCGCCGCCCTGGCCGATGTGGTTCTGCCCGCGGCCGGCTGGGGGGAGAAGACGGGTACCTTCACCAACGTTAATCGGGTGGTTCACCTGTCCGAGCAGGCCGTCGAACCGCCAGGTGAGGCCAAGAGCGACCTGGACATCTTCGTGACGTACGCACGAGCGATGGGGCTAGTCGACCAGGACGGCGCCCAGCTGCCGGCGTGGTCCACCCCGGAAGAAGCGTTCGATGCGTGGCGCGAGGCGACTGCTGGTCGGCCCGTGGATTACACCGGCCTGTCGTATGAGAAGTTACGCGGACCTACCGGGATCGCGTGGCCCGTTAACAAAAATGCGCCCAACGGGACTGACCGGCTCTACACCGACCCGGTGTTTCCGACCGATACCGAGCAGTGTGAGACCTACGGTCACGACTTGGTCACCGGCGGCGCCGTCACCGAACAGGAGCACCGCGCGATGGCCCCGGCCGGGCGCGCGTTCCTCAAGGGTGCGAAGTACGCGCCCGCGCATGAAATGCCCAATGAGGACTACCCGTTGCTGTTCACCACTGGGCGAACGGTCTACCAGTTCCATACCCGCACCAAAACCGGACGCTCCCGTTCGCTGAACGAGTCGGCGCCTGATGCGTGGGTGGAGATCTCACCCGTGGACGCAAAAGCGCTGGGTATCAGCGAGGGTGACTGGGTCCGGGTGGAGTCCCCCCGCGGGGCAATTCAAGTCCAGGTACGTGTCGGGCAGGTCATGACCGGCGCAGTCTTCGCACCGTTCCATTACGGGTCCTGGGACCCCGAGGGTCTCACCCCGCAGGGTCAGTCCCGCGCGGCCAATGAGCTGACAATGACGGTATGGGACCCCGTCTCCAAACAGCCCTACTTCAAGACGTGCGCGTGCCGTGTCGTGCGGATTGGCCCTGGGCACGGTCCAGCGCCGGCGCCCACGACAGCAGCATCGGCCCCGGTCGTCGCGGAGGACGTACCGCCCACCGCCGGGGGCGCGAACACCACGTCGAGGATCCCCACTGAAACCCCCCAATACCCCAACGATCCAGCCGCCGGCACCGCCCACCCCGCACCTACCACCACCGTTGCCGGGAGGCCGTGATGCCGCATGTGAGCACCTACGTCGGCCTAGCCGACCACAGCGAGAGAAGGCTGGCCGAATCTTTTCGCGCGGTCGCGGACGGTCACGCCGCAGAAGTAGACATCTTCCACATGTGTCACACCCTCGCCGGGTGGAGCGACACCCACCGCGACCAGCTCGCGCCCATCATCACCCGGTACGGCGAGCAACAATCACCACAGGTGCGTGAACCTGAACGGTTACACCACGACGGGCTTGTCGCGGTCCGAGAAGGGCAGATCGGGTTGCTACGCGACCTGCAAGACCTGCACGTCCTGGCAAGTTTCGTGCAGACCACCTGGACCGTGCTCGCCCAAGGCGCTCAAGGCCTACGCGACCGAGAACTGCTGTCAGTGGCCACCACCGCCAACGCCGAGACCTCACGACAACTCAGCTGGCTCACCACCCGCCTGAAAGCCGCCGCACCCCAAGCCCTGATCGTGGACCCCCCAGCCCCCCAGACGGCAACACCCGCCACATCATCGACATCCTAGGTAGAAGTCATCAAACCGTAAGAGCGGTTGAGTGAACCTTCAGAACCCAACCCCGGGTAATCCGGCACAGAAGAAGCCAATAGACGCGATGATCACGGACTGGCCCCCTGGTGCGCGCTGCAGCACCCGTACCAGCACCCCAACAACGGCGAACGTCTCAGAACTGCGCCGGTACCGAGCAACAACGAACCAGCGACCGTTAGTGCTCTGGTGGTGTGGTGCGTCGCTCGACCAGGGTCGCGAGCCGGTTGAGTGCTTCAACGTTTCGGCGGTGTATCCCGGCTGCGGCGATGGGGTTGTGTAACCACCGGCCCGGTCCACCGATGGG
>JALYUK010000217.1 GCA_030853805.1 Actinomycetota bacterium
TGTCGCGCCATCGAGCGGGTGAAAACCGAGGGTGGCGTGGCTGGGGGAGTACCCGACATCGTGCAGTACGGCGGCGGCGATCAGGTCTGCGCGGGCCCACGCCGGTGCACTGTCGGCGTGGGCCGCAACGCGTGCTCCGACCGCGAGGCTGTGCTGGATGCGGTCTGGTGTGAGCTCGCTGAGTAGATCCCCGTACAGGGTGTGTAGGTCCGTGGTGGTGATGGCCATGACATCGAGTGTGCTTGCTGGGCGTGCCGGCGGGATTGGCTTTGATACCGAGCCTGGCGGTGAGGGGGAGCCGTTGACCTGGTTGATGGATCAAAGAACTGTTTCGCCCGCCGGTGGACTTTAGGTCCGGGGTGCTGGTGGTCTCTGAGATGTCACAAAGGCTCCAGCTGGGCTTCCTTACCTGGGGGTGAAGCCAGGTCTGAATCAGCGGGCCTGCGAACGTGAAGGAGTGAGCGATGCCGGTGTCCGCGCCTGCTGATCCTTTTGGTCGACGGCTACCAACTGCTCGGCAGATTCCGGTAGCTGAACCAGAGCCAACATGGCGGATATGGGTGGGCCCGCCACTGTTCTCGGTGCTGTTGGGCGTCGCGGTTGTCGTCGTCGCGCCGCAGACACCGTGGGAATGGAAGGGTCTCTTGCTCGGCGCTTTGGTGTGCGGTCTGGGTGTTGTCCTGGGGGTGGGCACGGTCTGGCAGGTACGCCGCGGTGAGCTGCTGCGGATTGTCAGTGACCGCCTGGTGCCCATCACCGGTCCGGTACAGCTGAAGGTGTCCAGGTGGAACGGGGTGCTGTTCCCGCGCCGGGTTCGCATCACCTACGGCGGTGGCGCACCGTCGGGAGAGCCGGGCTTTGAAACTGCGGTGGTCCAGATCATGCAGGAGGTCCTGGGGAGCCCGTATGAGATGCGCCGGCACGCGGATCGTCGCCGGCAGATCCATCTGCGCTCGACGGATCCGGTGGAGGTGAAGGCGCTGGTAGACACTCGCAGCCCTCAGCAACGCCGAGGTGAGGAGCTGCTGCAGCAGATGCTGCCAGGGTCAACGGTGACCGGCACGGGGATCAACGCGGATGGCGCGGTGATGTGGATCGAGGGGTCACACCAGCTGGGGGCGAAGCTGGCCGGCGGCTACCGCAACCGGGTCGAGGCCACCTTCAACCGGTGCATGGATGGGCGGTGGCGTACCCACTGGGACATGGTCGCCGACACGTTCCGGTTCGAGGTGCGGCCAACATTCCCAGAGCGGGTGGTGCTGGAAATACCTACCCGGACCAAGAACAACCCTTTGGTCGGGTACGACCAGGTAGCAATTGAGATCGGTATCGACGAGGACGGCGCCTTGGCGCCTTGGCGCCCCTCGAAAGATCCGCACCTGATGGTCGTGGGCGCCACCGGTACCGGCAAGACCGTCAGTATCCGCTCGGTGGTCATGCAGCTGACTGCTCTGGCGTGGATGGTGTGGGTCGTCGACGGAAAGGGCACCGAGTTCCTGGGGTTACGCGACTGGCCCAACGTGCAGATGGTCGCCAACCGGATCCCGGAACAGATCGCGGTAATCAACCGCGCTCACCAGCTGATGGAACGCCGGTATGAGCAGATCGAGAGTGGAGCGGCCAAACGAGACGACTTCGAACCCGTGCTGTTAGTCGTTGATGAGTGGGCAGACGTCCGGGCCAACCTGTTGGCTTGGTACGCCCAGCACAAACCCAAGGGCGCGCCGAGCAAACCAACCGTCCTGGATCAGATGGGCAGCCTGGCGCGCAAAGGCCGCACCGCGCGGATACACATGGTGTTCGGCACCCAACGCCCGGATGCGGAGTACTTCGGCGGGGACATGCGAGACAACTTCCGTATGCGGCTATCCATGGGCCGGCTATCGGTGCAAGGCGCGCAGATGATGTGGGAATCACCCTCGATTGGGGTCTCCCTTCCTCGAGGCAAGCGCGGTCGCGCCACAGCGGTGAATGTGCACGGGCAGCCCGCTGAGATCCAGACCTTCTTCGTCCCCGACCCCTACGAGGTCTTTACGGGCACCGAAGATGACCACCACCTGCAACAGCTGCGACCGCACACAATTCGGCACCCGCGAATGGTGGTCATTCCTCCCGCCAGTGAAGCGGATCTGGACTCCCTTGACGGTGCCGTGCTGGAACCGGACTACTGGGACTACGTGGAAGCCAAATGGGGATGGGCGTCTGACCACCCTGATTTGGACATGGTCGCGATCGCCGCAGCGCGCGAACGGTCCACCGACGGCACCCACGCCTCCAGTGCCGCAGCCATGTTCGGGTTGACGCGGGTGAGCGACGTTTCTCACAACGACACCCAGGACGACAACCAGGACGAGGAGTCCTACCGTGAGCCCTCGATTACTTTGATCAAGACCGACGAGCGAGAACTGCCGGCTACCTCTTCGCAGGACCTGCTACCCGCATCGGTGCAGCACGTCCTGGAGTCAGGTTCTTCCCCGACTTCAGTGCCGGGAATGAGCGAACCGCTTCCGCCCCGACCCACGTTGTCTCTGGTACGCACCACTGACGCACCGCAGTACAGCGACGATGCCTCGGACGGCCTCTCCTTCGACGCAGACGGTGAGGACCCATGGGACGGGTACGCCGACCCCGACAGCTTCGACCCCTCAGAATTGAACCCCGGGTGGTTGGTGTTGGAAGACGAAAGCACCGACCACTGGGTAGTTCTGGACGATGTCGGTGAAGACCCTCTGGACCCGGGCGCGATCGCCTGCTCCTGGCGCGACGACGACGACCAAGACGGAGTGTTCGCCGTACCGGCCGACGGTCACGTAATCGCCCGCCCACCCGTGGATGAGCAGCTATGACCAACCAACTCGACCCACCATGCGACACCACCGTGCTCGGCCACCGAGCAGCGTGGTTACGTCACGCGTTACGCAGACACAGCGCAGCAATGGCCCCCCGCGATCGCGACGTCCTGACACTGATTGCCCTGCAGGTCGGGGGCGTGAGCCGGGCCTGGCTGATGGACACTGCTTCAGTGCCCGGCATCAGCGGACCGCCCGCCGTCCGCAGGGCTAAGCAGCTCGTAACCCATCCAGGTCTGCTTGTTCTGATCAGAGACCAATTCGACATTTCACCGGAGTGGACTCATGGACAGTGACCTGCAGCAGACCGCGCAGACATTCGCCGAGCTGGCCCAGCAAGGTCAGTGGTACAGGCTAGAAATCTCCCGCACCCGGATGGGGCACTGTGTGCAGTGGCCCGCCGGTACGGCTCGGACCACGGTGTGGGTCACCCCGGTCGACTCGCCAGAAGGGTGCCGGGCCAAAAGCTCTACCCGATTGCAAGACCAGGGCGCCTGGGTTGACATCAAGGACGCGCCCGCCAATCTTGCCGATGTCGTGCGCGCTCTGAGCACTGCCGATCTGACAAGCGTGAGCATTGAGCGGTGCCTGGTGCCTGCGCCACAACCAGGGCAAACCCAGTACCGAGTTCGCTTCGGCGATCTACCAATCGACGTCACCCCCACCACCCTGATCCAGGTCGCCAGCCGCCCTGTGAGCTGACCTTGCAGGCCGAATCCGTCGGCCTCTTGTGCACCAGCCCATCTGCTACTGGGCGCGATTTTCTCAGCGCGCTTTCTGGCCTGGTCATGTCACATCTGGTTGCGGTTCAACTCCTTACACACAGGTAGGAGCAGACAGTCAGCTCCCCGGGCGAAACGCAAGAGGAGAAGCCAATGAGCAACCAGTTGCCGTGCCAAGAAAACGACCCAGACATCTGGTTCCGCGAAGACGAGCAGTCGGTGAGGGAAGCCAAACGCGGTTGCGGCAGATGCCCGCGGCGCGAGGAGTGCTACCTCCTTGGACTAGCCACTGATTCTTGTGGAACCTGGGGCGGCACCACCAAAAAAGAACGCGACGCCGAAGCTCAGCTCGCGATGACGAAGCCGACAGCAGCGTGAGTAGCCCGCAATCAGGCAGCGGATTCGACGAAGCCCTCGAGGAACTGATATCGCTCAAGGTGGGCTTTCTCCTGGTCCTGGTTCTGGGGCCCGCCCTGCTGATTGGTTTTGCTCGTTCGGTGGGCAAGTGGTGCCTGGAGCATCAGGTGCTGGTCACCCCACCATCAGCCATGTTCGAAATTCCCAAGATGGACGCCGGCCCGGATCTTCCTCGACTCATCGCCGGATGCTTGCTGCTCATTGCGATGTCAGCGTTAGCTATCCATTCAGCCCGGGTCGCTCGCCGCCGCCGCTTGCAGCGGGCGCTGCGCCAAGCCGTTTGAGGGGTTCGATTCGAGATGAGGCTCACGACCCAGAAATGTCGAGTGACATCTTCCTGCCCGCAGTGCGGGTGGGCCGGAAAGAGCACTACCGCCGGATTGGCGGCGGCAGCCTTGAAACGCCACCGCTGCGAACGATGG
>JALYUK010000218.1 GCA_030853805.1 Actinomycetota bacterium
GGCGCCCTGACCGAGGTAGTTCAACGTCAAACAGGGGAAGACCAGGAAGAACCACGCCCGCCGGATCGGTACCGGGCCGAAGTGGCCCATATCCGCGTACAACGCCTCCGCGCCGGTGATGGACAGCACCACCGCGCCCATCGCCACGAACGCAATGTAGGGGTGATCCACGACGAACAGCACCGCGAACGACGGGGACAGGCCCTCGATGATGGATGGCTCGGACGCGATCTTGGCCGCCCCCATCATCCCCAGGGCCACGAACCACACGACCATGATCGGGCCGAACAGTCGCCCCACGACATGGGTACCGAAGCGTTGCGCCAGGAACAAGATGGTGATGATGACGCCGCCCACTGGGACCACGACGTGCGCTAACGACGGGGTGGTGACTTCTAGGCCCTCGATCGCCGACAACACGGAGATAGCCGGGGTAATCACACTGTCGCCATAGAACAGCGAGGCCCCCAGCACTCCCATGATCATCACCAGACCGAACCGTTTGCCGCCGGCGGATACGTGGCGGCGAGCCAGCGCGGCCAACGCCATCACCCCACCCTCACCGTCATTGTCGGCTCTCAGAATGAATAGCACGTATTTGATGGACACCACGACAGTGATGGACCAGAAAACCAGCGAGATCACACCAAACACGTCACTGCGCCCGGCCGTGACCGTGTTGTGGTCGATCGAAAATACCGTTTGCATCGCGTACAGCGGGCTCGTGCCAATATCACCGAAGACCACCCCGAGCGCGCCCAACGCGAGGGCGATGGCCCCGGTCCGGTGAATGGAGGGCGCCGGTGGAACTGCCGTGTCATCGGGCACGGCATGGGAAGCTGTCATGAAGGGATTGTGCGCTGCGGGCGACTCCGCACAGCACAGACACGACAACAGGTGACACGCCAGACGGTCCCCGCACGTCATCCCGCCCGGGCCCAGTCCGATAGGGGAACGGTCACCCGCGACTGCAGTCAGCGGATCACCCGTTCGAGCCGGTGCGTCCCGAACGGGTGATCCATACCGGACGCCATGGTCGTGGCGGTGTCCGATGGGCGATTCTCTGTGGAACGACCTCACCGGTCTGCTGAGGGAGGTGCAGCCTCACCGGGCACGGTTGGGGCAACGGCCTCGCGGCGCCTACTCCGAGGAACTCGACGTGAGACTGGCTCTACGCCTCCGTGCGCGTCACGCAGCAGCCAAATGTTAGCGGTTTGCCGTCGTTGTCCACCCCACTGCCCCTGGGCGTACGTGCCTGCGGTCAGTGGTGGCGTTCGGCCAGTTCGCGGCAGTGCACGCACAGGGTCGCGCGGGGGAACGCTTGCAGCCGCGCCGCGCCGATCGGGTGAGAGCATGACTCGCAGATTTCATACGTGCCCTCCTCGATACGTTTCAGGGCGGCACCGGTCTGCTGCAGGAGCAACCGCTCGTTGGCGATGACGACGGCTTCTTGTTCAGCACGCGACATCCGATCACCGACATCAGCGGGGTCACCACCAGCCGGAAAGGATCCCAGGTCAGTAGCGGCACCCGCCCGGGTCGTAGACAGCGCCGTACTGAGCCGAGCAAACTCGCAGCTCAGGTCAGACTCTGCCTGCGCTAATTCAGCCGGGCTCATCCGGCTCGGGTTGCTGTTGTCGGTTCGGGTCACACCATGCTCCACATCACAACGTAGAAGGGGCCAAGAACAGTCCGCGCACGATACCGCCCCACGCCACGGCACCACTCACGGCCCAGGGACTCCGGTCCGCGGCTTGTTTCACCGATCCGTCCCGGCCACCGATCGGTACGCGGAACGTCCCGTCACAGTGCCGCGCGAATACCGGGCCTGATGCAGGACAGCCTCACTATCCTGGAATGGGTCCGCGTCTGGTGGTGCACTAGATGTCGTGAATGATGCCTCGCCCACCCCTGGCCAGTCCCCGCAGTCTTCGCCCACCCCCGCACAGGTGGATGCCGCGCAACAGGGTCTGCCCACCCATGAGGGTGAGCCCCACACCGCGGCCGGTAACGGCAGGTTGAACTGGTTACGCGCCGGAGTCCTCGGGGCGAACGACGGCATTGTGTCCGTGGCCGGCATCGTGGTCGGCGTTGCCGGTGCCACTGCCAAGAGCGGACCCATTTTTACCGCCGGCCTAGCTGGTCTTGTCGCGGGGGCCGTGTCGATGGCCCTGGGTGAATACGTTTCGGTCAGTACCCAACGCGACAGCGAAACCGCGATGCTCGCCAAGGAACGCCGTGAATTGAGCGAGACCCCTGAAGAAGAACTACGCGAGCTCACCGCGATCTACCAAGCCAAAGGTCTCAGCGCCCACACCGCGCAACAAGTAGCTACCGAACTCACCGAACGGGATGCCCTGGCCGCCCACCTGGACGCTGAGCTGGGTATGGACCCTAACGACCTTGCGAACCCCGTCCAAGCCGCATTAG
>JALYUK010000244.1 GCA_030853805.1 Actinomycetota bacterium
TGTGCCAAAACGGAACTGTAATCGGCAAGGCAGGGCGAGGTCGCTTCATTAAGCGTGCTCAGCACATGGGAAGACTCCCCGGTAGTGTAATCTCTCACTCGATTAACATCAGTTAAGGGTACCTATGTCTAGTTTGAACGCTCTCGTTCCCCGATCTCGAGGAGCGTAGATGTCTAAACATATTTTACAGGCTGACGGCCAGCGTATATCAGCGGATTTGGAAGGGTTGTCCAATTTCACTTCTGGCGGCCCTGGCTGCACCAGGACGCTCTTTAGTACTGCGTACGAGGATTCACGGGCCTGGGTTGCCGAATGTATGGTAGTTGCTGGGCTCGACGTTCGCTGCGATGCAGCCGGGAATCTCATTGGGACTCTTGAGGGCGAAGATCCACAAATGCCGGCTCTGATGCTGGGGTCTCACACCGACACAGTTCGTGCTGGAGGCAATTTTGATGGTGTAGTGGGTGTGCTCGGCGCCATAGAAGTGGTGCGCCTCCTGCGCGAGAGTGGCACGAGGAATCGTCGCACGATACTAGTAATCGATTTCATGGGTGAAGAAACCAATGACCACGGTCTGACTTGCCTTGGCAGTCGATCGATGACTGGGGAGCTGACCGCCGCCGACTTGGACCGAGCTAATTCTAAAGGTGAGCGGCTGGGCGAGCGGTGCGCTCAGGCGGGTTTTGATCCATCGGGAATGATCGGGCAGGGCTGGTTTAGGCCAAACGAAATATCCTCGTATCTTGAGCTGCATATCGAACAGGGACCCGTTCTTGAGCAACGTGGAATCGATGTTGGAGTTGTAACAGCGATCGCAGGAATCGAGCGACTGGTTGCCCGCTTCATTGGGCAGGCGGATCATGCTGGGACGATGCCCATGCTCGACCGACGTGACGCTCTAAGCGCGGCTGCACAGGCTGTACTGACAATCCGACAACTTGGTTGTGATGCGAACGGCGCGGGTGTCACAACCACTTCACAGATCACGGCGTCGCCAGGCTCTCCAAATGTGGTTCCTAGTGCTGCGCGTCTCGAGGCTGAGATGCGCAGCACGGACCCCGTTTGGTTGAACACTTCCCAGGCTGCGTTAGCCAACGAGATCGCGGACGGTGCTCGCGCGTTGGGGGTTGATGTACATACTGATTGGGTGCACGACAATGACCCGCAACCACTGGACGATTCCCTTCAGAAGGCAATCGTGGGAGCGGCTGAATCAGCGGGTCAATCTTGGATCCCAATTCCGAGTGGTGCGACTCACGATGCGGCACACGTGGCGAAGCGAATCCCTTCCGCAATGATCTTCGTACCATCCATCGGCGGCCGTAGTCACTGCCCTGAGGAGATGACAAAACTATCGGATATCGTAAATGGAGTTGAGGTGTTAGCTAGAACGATATTCACACTGGACGAATAATTTGCAGCACGATGGTTAAAAACGCGCCGGTCGGGCCCTCACAATTGAGCATCGTTTGGCTTGCGGTGCACCATGGGGACTGGAAGATGCTTAGCCAAGGACCAACCCGAACGCGCTAGCCATCTGCGCGTTCCAGACATAGAGCGCGGCAGCGTCGATATATCCGCCGGCTACGGCACGGCGGTAGCGCCCGAAGCGTTCAGCGCTAATGCGACGTTCCAGCAGTTTTCCCAGGTCATGGGTGTCGTTGGTGGAAGCGCTCACACTGCAGTAATCCGGCTCATCACAAACGAGCATGGAGGCGCCGCCTTCGGGGCGCATTGTGGTGGTCGGGGGGCAGTGTCGAAGATGTGGGTTCCGGACGCGGCTACAACGGGCCCGTTGTCGCGCGTCCATGCTCGGCGCGTGCCCGGGCAGCTACTCGCAGCAGCCACAGCCCGGCTTCGTACCGGGTGGGAACTGCGCGTCGTAATCGGCCGCGGCGTTGATCAGGCGTAGCGAAATGAACCGCCAGTCCACCTTAGACGCGACCTTACGACGGTGACGCCTCACTGTGCGGTGACGATATCGGCGGTGAGATCGAGATGACCTCGATGCTGGGCCAACTCCTCGTAGATGTGCAGCAGGATGCCGGCCTGGGTGCGGAACTCCTCCCGGTCCAGATCCCGCTCCCGCAACGGCCCACGCGGACCGGCAGCACCGTCCAGACTGGTCAGGTCCTGAGTGAACTTCGCTCGCTGGGCCGCGACGCGCTCTTCCAGTTCGACGACTGCCCCGGAAGCGCGGAACTCTGCCTCCCGGTCGCGCTCGATGGCTCGGTCGGCCAGTACCCGTCCACCCCAGAACTCAAGCACCCCGCAGCAGTGCCACACCAACTGGAATGCGGTGTTGCCTGCCCGCAGTCCCGTCCGAGCGTTCACCAACCCATCACCTAGCTGCCGCACCGTCTCGAGCATGCCGTCCAGTGCGCGGTCGATACACACCACCAGTGCATCCACAAAGCTGTCATGGGCGCAGCGGCTCTCACTCATCCTCATCGCCGCCGGCCGGTCGCACAGCGTCCGCGCCGTTGTCGAACAGCGCGCGGAATCCCGCCTCGTCCTGGATCCGCAGACCCAGCGCCTCGGCCTTGCTCGCCTTACTCCCGGCTTGTACTTGCCGGACCCATTTGCTGGTCATCCACGCGAACGGGCAGACCGGGTCGAAGTAGAAATTGATGTCAGCATCCATTCCTCCACCCTAGGTCGACCTCCCATGAGGGCCGGTCGAGCGGGTCCGACGGTGGGGTAGCGCCTCCTGTCCCTTACTGGTGCGGTCAGATCTCACCCGCCTCGGCTCGGCGAAGACCGGTGTAGTCCGGGCGTGAACCGAGGAGGGAAGATTT
>JALYUK010000255.1 GCA_030853805.1 Actinomycetota bacterium
CCCCTGAGCTTTGCCGACCCCGGCGCCGGACTCCTTCAAGCCCGCCTCCGCTGCATCGATCTGCTTCTGGAGCTCCGCCAGACGTTCCTTCGCCTGCACAACTTCGCGCTGCACCTTCTCGCGTTCATCCTTGGCCACTTGCAACTCGCGACGAGCACCGGCCAGATCCTCACGCGCCTTGACCAGCGCAGCGCCGTTGGCAGAGCTGTCAGATGCTGCGGCGCCCTTCGACGGGGCCACCGCAGGAACCGCCTGCGTCTTGTCGGCGCCGTCGCCCTTTGCCGACTTCACATCCGGGATCCCCGAAGCCGCGCTCGCGGGTGTCGACCCGATGTCCTTACCGGCTACCCCGTTGGAGCGGCGACTGTCCTCCAGCTTGCCTGTCAGATCTTCGTTCTCAGTGTTCAGACGACGTAGCTCCGCGACAATTTCGTCGAGGAAATCGTCCACCTGGATTTCGTCGTAGCCGCTACGGCCAAACCCCTTGGGTTTGGTGAACTCCTTCTTCACTACGTCCTCAGGCGTCAACGCCATGTGTTCACCTCGGTGCACCTAGATGGGGCGGCATGCAGGGGTGCACGCGCAGCGCTCACCATAGCCCGCCGACCATGAACGGATAAATTCCTACGTCAGTGGACCGATCTGATGACGTTGAGCAACAGATACACGCCCAGAAGCAGCACCAGGAACGCCAGATCCAGTTGAATCGACCCGATGCGCACCGGCTTGAGCACCTTGCGCACGGCCTTCAGGGGTGGATCGGTGGCGGTGTACGTGGTCTCGGCAATCACCAGTACGGGGCCTCGTGGCTGCCACTGGCGCGCGAACACCTGGATCCATTCCAACGCCAGCCGTGCCAGCAGGAGGACGAGAAAGAGGTAGAGAAAGATCGACACGACGCCCAGCACGTTTGTCATGGCTCCAGTATCACTCACCAGAACCGTTTCGGTGCGGTAGGCCCCAACTTGGAGCGCCGCACCGAAAACCCCCGAGGATGCGAGGGTCGAGGGCTCAGCTCTGGTTGAACAGTCCGCGGGGGGTGCGGGCAGCCTCCTGGCCGCTGGTGGCAACCTCGACTCCGGACGGCGACAACAAGAAGACCTTTGCGGTGATCCGCTCAATGGTGCCGTGCAGGCCGAAGACCAGACCGGCAGCAAAGTCGACGAGACGCTTGGCGTCGTTGTCGTCCATATCTGTGAGGTTCATGATGACCGGGACCCGGCCGCGGAAGTTCTCGCCGATTTCCTTGGCCTCGTTGTAGGTACGGGGGTGGATCGTGGTGATGCGGCTGATCGGTCCGCCGGCCGCCGCCGGGGTCGCTGCCGTTCCCTTGTGTAGTTGCGTCACTGGAGCCGCCTCACGCTCTTGCTCGAAGGGCGCGGATTCGTCGTATCCGCTTTCGACGTACTCGTGGGGCTCGTCGCCGGAGTAGTTGTCGTCGTACTCGTCGTCATACCGACGATCGGTCTCGGAGAGACCGAGATACTCCGTCATCGCGCGCAGCTTTCCAGCCATTCGTCGTACTCCTTGCGTTATCAGGCCGGATCCGGCCGGGCATCGTGCTCAGGTGGGGTCGCGAAAACGCTACCGCTGCGGGGGCCGCGAACCCAGGATTGCGCTGCCGACACGCAGGTGTGTTGCTCCATGGGCGATTGCCTGTTCGAGGTCGCCGCTCATTCCCGCCGATATCGAGGTCGCGTCGGGATGTTCCAACTGCAACTGGGCACCACCCTGCTGGAGGCGGGTGAACGCCTCGTCTGCATCACTTCCCAACGGGGCGACTGCCATGAGTCCGCGTAGTCGTAGTGCGGGCAAGACCGCGATCTCGGCGGCGAGCCGGGGGACATCGGCCAGCTGCAGGCCTCCCCGACCGGCATCAGTACCTGCCAGGTCAACCTGGATGAACACGTCGACCACCCTGCCGGCCCGCTCGGCGCCCCGGTCGAGCGCCTCGGCGATCTTGGACCTGTCCACTGACTGCACACAGTCGGCGTACCCGGCCACGTGACCCGCCTTGTTCGACTGCAGCTGGCCCACGAAGTGGACAGTGAGGGCTCGCCGTTCCTGGGCGTCGAGGTCGGCGACCTTTGCCGCCGCCTCCTGGTCACGGTTCTCACCGATGTGACGCACGCCCAGTCCGATCAGCCGGCGCACATCCTCCAGAGGATGAAATTTCGTCACCACGATCAGCGTGATGTCAGCCTCTGCGCGTCCCGCCGCGAGACACGCAATCCTGATGCGTTCACGGACGCGCTCCAGATTTTTCGCGAGTTCTTCCTCGCGTGCCTCAGACATTGCCGTGGTCCGGCGCCCTGATGGCGACCACCCCGGCGCACCGGCCGGCGGCGGGGTCACGACGGTGGGAGAACAACCGCTCGGATTCGCGCGTACACCCGCCTATCCAGGTCACTTCGACGTCCCGGTGACGTAGTTGGGCCACAACGGCAGCCGCGACATCGATCGCCGGGGTACCGGTCCAACTGACTGACCGCGCTACCGGGTCGCGCTGTGCAGCATCCTCACGCATCTGCCACGGAACCTCGTAGCACCTGGGACACACAGAGGGGCCGACAAAGGCCTGCTGCCGCTTCGAGCCCATCTCGACCACCCGGTCGAGCATCGCGTCGACAACCCCCAGAGTCATCCCGGGCCGCCCGGCATGAGCAGTGGCCACAATGCCGGCTTCGACGTCCACCACAATGACCGGTGTGCAGTCGGCGACGAGCACTCCGAGTGCCAACCCGGGTACGTCGGTCACCTGCGCGTCACAGCGCGGGACCTCCCCGGCGGTCGTCGGCGTCGCGGCCCGCACGGTGCGCACCTGTGCTCCGTGCACCTGTTGGCTGAACACCAGGTTCTGCGGCGCAACTCCGATCGATGCTGCGACGCCGGCCCTGTTGCGCCCCACCACCTCCGGGTCATCGCCGACCCCGAGACCCAGATTCAAGGAATCCAGTGCGCCACTGCTCTGCCCGCCGACCCGGTCGGTGAAACCGACGTCGATGACCAGACCGCTCCCACCAGTCCGGCCACGGGAGTCAGGTGCGCCATGCACTTCGTCACGCCACCAGAACATCGCGGCACTCCCGCCTGAGAACCGACATCACGGCCACCGACAACAGAGTCAGCGGCAGCATGTCACTTGAGAAAATCAGGTACGTCGAGATCTTCCGGGGGTTCCACCGGCACCTGACGCGGAGGGCGGGCTGCAGAGCCCTGCGATGCGCCCTGCTGGCCCTGATGGCCCTGCTGCGAAGGCCCACCGTCACCGACCCGTTGGCCCGCCGGTGCTCCCTGAGCTGACGGGTTGCCGGAATCCTGACGTGCGGGGTTCTGCTGTGCCGCGTTGCCCGGTGCCTGGCCCGGGTGACCACCCTGGTGGCCCGAAGACTGTCCGACGGGGGATGCACCCGCACCGGGCGATGTCGGCTGCTGCCGAGCCGTGGGACCACCCTGGATCTGTCCGATCCCGCGATCGTCGGCCCGCCGCTGCGGCGTCGCGCTGTCGAAACCGGCCGCGATGACGGTGACCCGTACCTCGTCGCCGAGGGCGTCGTCGATGACCGCACCGAAGATGATGTTGGCTTCGGGGTGGGCAGCCTCCTGGACGAGTTTGGCGGCCTCGTTGATCTCGAACAGCCCGAGGTCACTGCCACCCTGAATGGACAACAGCACTCCTTGGGCGCCGTCGATGCTCGCCTCCAACAACGGAGAGGAGATGGCGTATTCGGCAGCCTGCACCGCGCGGTCCTCGCC
>JALYUK010000257.1 GCA_030853805.1 Actinomycetota bacterium
CAGGTTGCTCAGCTGCACCGTGAGCGCCGACGGGTCGTGGCCCTGCCGCACCTGGACGTCGACTTCCTCCGGGATGGTCATCACCTCGAGGTTGCCCTCCCGGTATGCGCTCGCAGCCGCCGGCCCGAACCGGTCCAGCGGCAGGATCTCGGCTACCTGTGCATCGACCCGGGCAGTGCGTCCGAAGCGAGTGGAGGCTGCGGGTTCGTACTGTGCAGCAGCCTCGAACCGATAGCGGAAAGTCACCGGGCCCGGTTGCCAGGCAGGGGTGTTGCAGGGCCAGAAGTTGTTCATCACGTAGGAGAACAAGTGGCTCTGCTGCGCTGGGAACTGCGTCGGCCAGCGTCCGCGCACGATGTCACCGGTACAGAAGAGCGGCGCGTCCAGCGGCGTCCAGCGGATCTCGCCCTCCTGGGACTGGACCGAGACCGTGTTCGTGACCGCCGCCCACTCATTGGAGGCGCCCGGTCCGTGCTCGGTGGCCGGGGTCACCCAGCCGAGCGGGCGGTCGTGCCGCAGCACCGGTGCGGTCCCGGCGAACGGGAAGGCCACGTAGACAGCCTCCATGTCAAGACACGGGGCCTTGCTGAAACTGATGTCGAGATCGCAGACCGCGCGCTCGTCGCGCAGCAGCAGCTCGATGGTCACGGCGTCCAGGCCTGCCCCGGCACCCCGCCAGCGCAGCCGCATCCCGTCGGGGGTGGGCTTCACGCCGACGAAGGTCAGCTGTGGCGACTCCTGCACCAGGTCACTGGGCTCGGGATCGGGGACGTAACGGAAGTTCTCGATCGACAGGGTCCGGGCGCGGTGGTGATCGTGGATGTCCGGCGGGTTGGCCAGCTGCTCGGATGCGTCCGCATCGAAGGGAGTCTGCGCTGCCCGGACGAGCTGGCCCAGCTGGACGGGCGAACCGTCCTGCAGCAGTTCCCGCCCACTGCCGCGGTGCACCAGCGAGCGGGGCAACTGAGTCGTCGCGTCGAGGCGAACCTCCCAGCCCTTACTGATGATCGGCTCATCGGCGGGTACCCGGATGAAATCGGGCGGGCCCTCGATGGTCGGGGAGGGTTGGCCGGGCCCGGCCTGGCCACCGGGCAGGGTGAGCTGTCCGGCGGTCATCGGCAGGAAGCGCCACGAGTGGGCCGCCATGGCGCCCAGGTGGATCCGGACCCGACGCAGGCCGGCGCAACTGCTGAGGATCTCGATCGGGACGGGACCGTTGGCGTCCAGCAGATCGATACCTTCGGGCAGGTCGAGCTCGCCGTCCAGGTCGGCCGTCCAGGCATGCGGGTTGTAGGCCAGGAAGCCCGGGCCGTGTATGTCGGCCAGTTCGGACAGCTGTGCCAGGTGGCGCCGCATCTCGTCGATCGCGACGCGGTGGGCATCGTTGATGTAGCGCACCTTCCAACCGAGCTGGTCGGCCACCGGCGACGCATGCGGGTGCGCCATGGTGCGGGCCCAGGTCAGGGTGTGTTCGGCCGCGACCGACAGATCGGCCCAGGCTCGATCAAACTCGGTGCGGTTCGTACGGACGTTCCCGGCGGCTGCAGACACGAGCGCGCCCAATGTCTCGGCGGCCGGTAGCAGCGCCTGGGTACGCCGGTAGACCGCGAAGTCTGCTGCAGCAGAACCGACTCCGTCCTCCCAGTAGGAGCCCGTCTCGCTGCGCCACAGCGGTAGCCGGTCGCGCAGCGGGGCGACCGCAGCGAGGTACTCATCAAAGGTGCAGACCCGGAAACGCGGCCAGGCGAAGGCTTCGTTCCAGCGCTGCACGAAGCCGGTGTCGCCGTCGGCAAGGTCTTCGTTGTCGGCATGGGTGCCGATCACGGCGAGGTCGCTGGGCAGGTAGTCGGGACGTTCGTAGCGCGACAGATAGCGGCCCAGACCGTCGGCGGCGCCGGCCACTGCCTGCGGGTCGGCGGCGATGAATCGCAGTTGCGAGTAGTGGTCGGCGAAGTGGGCGAGTACCTCGCTGCCGTCCGGTCCCTGCCAGCGCACCGGGGAGAGCAGGTGCAGCTCGTCGCTGGTATCGGTGGCTGCCCGGCCGTGGTTGGACATTCCGACGAAGGCCTCGATCCCGAGGTCGGCCAGGACCGTGGGGATGGAGCGGGAGTAGGTCGGAACGTCGGTGAGATTGGCGTAGCGCAGACCGGTGGTCCGCGAACGCGGTAACGACAGGCTCATGTCCGTCGAGCGGTACAACTCCTCCAGACTCACCACCCCCGTCAGGAAATTACTGTGGAATGCGTTCACCCCCAGGCGCCCGGCCGCGATGGCCTCGCGCATCGCGTCGCCCCGGTGGGGTGGCCTGGTGTGTAGGTACTCCCGGGCGATCACGCTGCCGTCGACGCAGAACCGGAAGTCGGGGTCCAGCGCCATCGCGTCCAGTGCGCGGTCGATATTGCGGCAGTGCAGTTCCAGGACCTTGCCCTGCGCGTCGGTGAATCCCAGGTCCAGGTGTACGTGCGGGATCAAATGCAATGTCCAGCGCCGGCATGGCGTGATCCGGTGCTGGTGCAGCTGTCCGTCGAGGTGAACATCGACCGTGCTGGGCGCGGCGAATCCAGGCACGGGCACCCGGAATCGCACCATCCCGAAGTCCCGGTCAGGGGGCGGGCCGGGCAAAGTTTCCTGCGAGTTCGGCCAGTCAACCACGACCGATGCGGGTGGCGTCGTACCCGCTGGCCACGTCACGTCCACGTCGACCAGTTCGGCCCCGGCACCTGAGTCGTCGGCGCCCGTCTCGCTGTCCTCGTCGGGTACGTAGAACGGTGTGGGTCGCAGCTGCACGACCGGCCCAGCCGCGATGGACGCGACCGACGTCAGCTCGACCCCCGACCACCGGATGTAGGAGCCGAACCACTGCCCGTAGTGACCGCGCGCAGCGGGTAGTGATTCCCCTGGGACGTAGCCGATCTCGTGAGTGGCGCCGAAGCGGCCCTCGCCCACGGCGGCGGCCCGGTCCAGGGCTGTGGTGACGGTGATGACGTGCGGACCGGGTGTCAGCCAGTCGGCGGGAAATCCGACCTGCAGGTCGACGAAACCGGCTACCGGACCCGGCTCGCCGGTCTGGGTCCGGTCCTCGCGGACGACCACGGGATGGAACAGGCCGCGGTGCACCCCGTCGAGGGTGATCTCCAGGTCGGGGCACGGCCCGCGTTCGACGCAGAACTGCAGCGACAGCAGCACCGCGCTCGCCTGCAGAATCTCGAACCGGACAGCCACCCGGTGGCCCCGGAACCCGCCGCCCGCGTCGAACACCCCGGGGTGCACCGCCGGCCAGGACGCTGCACCTTCGGATCCATCGGACACGTCGAGCGTGATGGTCGGCAGGCCGTCGGTCAGTTGCCAGTCCGGCGTACCGCCTTCCGCGGGACGACAGGCCCACAGGGTCGAACTCATGACGTCGCGATGGCCGGTCGGTGGATCACCCGAGGGTCGGCGTACAACTCCCGCACCGCGTCCGGGCTGTTGTCGTCGGTCAGGAACGTGGTCCAGGTCATGAACCACGCCCACTGCGGCTGCGCGGACAGGATCTGCGGGGTTGGCAACTCCCCTACCTCCCCGAGGGCGATCGGGCGGCCCTCGCCGAGCTCGAGGAGTTGATCGTGATGGGACTGGGCGTAGTCGTCGTGATAGACGTCGGCCGCGAGGATGTCGACGACGTCGTGGCCGGGATAGAAACCCGCGTAGTCGGTGGCAGTGTCACCCGGAGTGTCGCGCGGGGCGTTCGCGTTCCAGACCCAGATGAGGTTGTCGAGCCCGTGCACCTCGACGAGTCGGTGGTAGAGCTGGCGGTAGAGCGCGGCGTAGCCGTCCTGTCCGGGGCGACCGCCCCACCAGAACCATGCGCCGTTCATCTCGTGATACGGCCGCCACAGCACCGGGATCTGCGCGAGCAGCTCCGCGATGACGTCGACCTGTCGTTGCCAGCGGGTGTGGATGTCGGTGCCGGGGGTGAGCAGGTCGCGCCAGTCGTCGTCGGCCAGCATCCCGTTGCAGATGTCGTCATCGAAGGTGACCGGTTCTCCGCTGGTGGGTCGCACGGCGTGCCACATCAAGGTGATGACCGACCCGGCGGCGTGTTGGCGCTGGGCTTCGGCGATCACGGCGGGCCGGAAGTTGACGCCGTCCAGGTCGCCGTCGGCGGAGAAGCCGAAATCCTGACCCCAGACCGCCGGAGCATGCCCGGTGAGCTGCTCGGCGATATCGCTGTACCGGGAGATCTGCTGCGGTGCATTGTGCTGCCCGGACAGGGTCCGGGTGCCGGACACGGAGTAGACGAGGTCGAGCAGTGCGCGGGCCTGCGGTGTCGCCTGCTGGTTCACCGGCGGGTGAGACGTACGGGTCATCGGGTCTCCTTGAGGATCAGGTATGAGCGTGCCCGCCGCGCATGTCGGCGACTCGTAGGTCATCGACATCCACGACAGTCAGTGCCTCGTCGAGGTCCTGCGCCCGGTCGGCGCGAGGCTGGGCCCACACCACCTCGCAGTTCGCCAGGCGCACATCGGTAAGTCGTTCGAGGTGGATACCGCTGGTGGCGTGCGGGGTCAGCGACATCCCGGGAAGTGGCCGCAGATCCCAGTGACCGCCGGGCGCGCCGGTCCACCGGTCGATCTCGACGCGGACGTCGGACAGAACGACCCCCTCTATACAGCCGGCTTCCTCCGAACGGATCAGGATTCCGTTCTCGCCGCGCGCCAGGATGTTGTGGAACCGGATGTTGCGCGCGGTGCCGCTGCCCCCGCGCCACGGGTAACTGGAGATGTGGATCGGCTCGCCGTGCCCCCAGAAGCGCTCGTCGCAGAAGCGGGTCTCCACGACGATGTCGGTGAAGAGCACGTTGTGCACCCCGCCGGGCTCGGAGAGTTTGAGTGCGAGCCCGCGGTTGCTGTCGGAGATCACGCACGCGCTGACGACGCAGTTGCGGATGGGGGAAGCGATTTCGGACCCGATACAGATCGCGGCCGACCGGCTGACGATCGTGCACCCGGTCACTGTGATGTCACTGCACTCGCCGAATTCTTTGGATTCCTGGCAGGACTTGATGCAGATGCCATCGTCGGCGGTGACGATGTCGCAGTTCGCGATCCGGACCCGCTGACAGGTGTCGATATCGATCCCGTCGTTGTTCGGCAGCAGCAGGTCGTTGGCGATGGTGACCGCATCGATGAGGACGCTGCTGCATCCCGACAGCCGGACCGTCCAGTACGCGCCGTCCACGATCCGCACGTCGCGGATCGTGACCCGCTCGCAGCCGATGAGGAAGATCGTGTACGGCCGCACGTGCGTCATCTCGTAGATGCCGCCGAGGTCGGAGGTGATGAAGAACCGGCCGCCGCCGTCGATGGTGCCGGCGCCGGTGATCGAGACGTCCCGCGCATCGACCGCCGTGATGAACATGGTGCTCAGCTCGGGGTCCTCGCCGGGGGAGCCGTTGGACAGCCCACCGGTCGCCCGCCGCATCGTGTAGTCGGCGTCGTCGGGACTGGCCTGCAGGGTCGCGCCCGCCTCGAGGTGCAATTCGATCCCGGAGCGCAGTGCGATGGTGCCGCAACGGAAGGTGCCGCCGGTGGGTATCACCACGCGCCCGCCCCCGTCGGCGTGGCATGCGTCGATGGTGGCCTGGACGGCGCCGGTGTCATCGGCCCGGCCGTCGCCCACGGCGCCGAATTCGGTGATGCTCCTCATCCGTTGCTTCGCCTCCAGTGGGTGGCTGGGTTACCAGTCATGGACAGTGCCGTCCTTCAGCCGGTTGAACGGCAGGTAGGCCGGTTGATAGGGCATCGTCGCCGCGAGCTCGGTGTCGAGCTCCACGCCGATACCGGGAGCCTCGCCGGGGTGCAGGTAGCCGTCCTCGAAGCGGAAGCTCTGCCGGAAGACCTCGTTGGTGAGAGCCCCGTGTGGCATGTACTCCTGAATGCCGAAGTTGTGGATCGCCAGGTCCAGGTGCAGCGCAGCCGCCATACCGACCGGTGAGATGTCGGTGGGTCCGTGGATGCCGGATTTGATCTGGTACTGCGCCGCGTAGTCCAGCAGTTTGCGCATCGCGGTGATGCCGCCGGTGTGCGTGACAGCCGAGCGCACGTAGTCGATGAGCTGGTCGCGGATCGGGGTCTGGTAGTCCCACACCGTGTTGAAGACCTCACCGATGGCCAGCGGGGTCGTGGTGTGCTGGCGTACGAGTCGCAGGGCGTCCTGGTTCTCGGCGGGCGTGCAGTCCTCCAACCAGAACAGGTCGTACGGCTCCAGGGACTTGCCGAGCCGGGCGGCCTGGATCGGCGTCATCCGGTGGTGGCCGTCGTGCAGCAGCGGCAGTTCGGGCCCGAATTCGCTACGGACGGCTTCGAATACGGTCGGTAGGTGGCGTAGGTAGGCCGCGGTGTCCCAGTCCTCTTCGGCCGGGAGCGGGGCGCGCTGGGCCGGTTCGTAGTCGTACCGCGTGCCGGTGGCGCTGGGTTGGGCAGCGACCCCGTAGACGGCGTCGACCCCTGGGACCGATGTCTGCACGCGGATCGCGCGGTACCCCAGTGACTGGTGCTCGCGGATGGAGTCGAACAGCTCCGGCAGATCCCGGCCGGACGCGTGCCCGTAGGCGCGGATCCCGGTGCGCGAGGCGCCACCCAGCAGTTGGTAGAGCGGCATGTTCGCGGCCTTGGCCTTGATATCCCACAGGGCGACGTCGACCGCCGCGATCGCGGCCATCGTCACCGGGCCGCGACGCCAGTACGCCGATCGGTAGAGGAACTGCCAGGTGTCCTCGATCGTGTGCGCGTCCCGGCCGATCAGCAGCGGCACGACGTGGTCGCGCAGATAGGTGGCAACTGCCTGCTCGCGCCCGTTGAGGGTGCCGTCGCCCAGGCCGGTCACCCCGTCGTCGGTGGTGATCTTGAGGGTGACGAAATTGCGGTCCGGGCTGCAGACGATGACTTCGGCGGCGATGATCTTCACAGGAGTTCCTTCAGGTGGGTTGTGACGGCCCCGGCGAAGGCCTGGTGGTCGGGTAGATCGGCTCCGAAGATCTCGGGAAGGTCCAGCAGTGCAGCGGTGATCGAGCGCGGATCCGACCCGGCATCGCGGACAGTGCGGTGCAGAAGGGGCGCGAGCGGGTCCTCCAGCGGCAGCGGTCGGCCGGCGGCGTCGGTGGCCTTGGCGACGTAGGCCATCCACCCGGCGACCGCGAGTGCCACCGAGTCCGGCACGTGTCCCGCGGCCAACCGGTCGCGTGCGGTGGGCAGCAGCCGCACCGGCAGTTTGCGTGATCCGTCCATCGCGACCTGTGTCGTGCGGTGACCGAGGGCGGGGTTGGCGAACCGGTCCAGCACCTGCCCGGCGTACTCCTGCGGGTCGATACCGGTCGGCACGTGCAGGGTGGGTATGACGTCGTCGCGCACCAGCGCCTCCGCGGCGTGCCGCAACCTCGGGTCGGCGACTGCCTCGGCGATCGTGTCGTGGCCGGCGAGCGCGCCGAGGTAGGCGAGCATCGAGTGGGTGCCGTTCAGGATGCGTAGCTTGAGCTGCCCGTACGGCGCCACGTCGTCGACGAACATCGCTCCCGCGCGTTCCCAGGCAGGCCGCGGTCCGGCGAAGTGGTCCTCGATGACCCACTGTCGGTACGGTTCGGCGACGACGGGGGCCTCGTCCCGGACACCGAGCAGCGCTTCGACCTCAGCGCGGTCCCGGTCGGTGGTGGCGGGCACGATGCGGTCGACCACGGAGCACGGGAAGGTGACGGAAGCGGCGACAAAGGCCGCGATGTCCTCTCCCTCACCAGCGGGCAGGGCATAACAGAAGTCTTCGACGAGTCGCTGCAGGATGGCTCCGTTGTCGGTCAGGTTGTCGCATGACATGACGGTGATCGGCCCGGCGTCGCTGTCGGCGCGAGCTTGCAGGCCCCGGACGAGCTGACCGATGACGCTGCGGCTGCCGGCCTGCCCGCGGCTGCGCCGCGTGAGGTCATGCGCCACCGCATCATCGGATCGGTCCAGTCCGCCGCGCTGCCCGGTCGGGTAGCCCTTCTCGGTCACGGTCATGGTGACGATGTGTGTGGCCGGGTCGGCGAGCCGGTGGAGCAATCGGTCACCCTCCTGCGCCGCGAAGAGGACATCGCTCACCTGGGCGACGATGCGCGCGGAACTGTGTGAGCGGCCGCGTTCCAGAACGGTGTAGAGGCCGTCCTGGGGTCTCAACTGATCGACGACGGTGCGAGAGCGTTGGGTGACGCCGCAGATGCCCCACCGGGTATCACCTGTGCTGACCGCTGCGTCCTGGGTCATCAGGGCCTGATGGGCGCGGTGGAACGCGCCGATCCCGAGGTGCACGATTCCGATCGCCTCGGTGAGCTCCGCGTCCGGTGGCAGCTGCACATCAGCCTGCGGTGCGGGCAGGTGGGCGCGGGACAACCGCGGCAGCCCCGTGGCCGCCGACATCATCGGCGCACCGTCCCGGGTGGCTGCGCAACGCCGGGTGACGCAGTGGATTCGCGCACGATCAGACGGGCGGAGAGCGTGACGTGCTGCGCCACCGCATCGTCGCATTGGTCCAGTCCGCCGC
>JALYUK010000276.1 GCA_030853805.1 Actinomycetota bacterium
GTTGTCCGGATGGAACGGCCGACGAAAAGGCAACCGCAGAGTCAACCGGTGCCACGGGTCAGAGCCTGACCCGGAGACCTTCGGCCGACTCCCGGCCCGAACCCGCAACGCCGACGGAGTCATGGCGAACACTTCCCGGACAGCGTCGTTGAATGCCCGGATGCTGCCGAAACCGGCCGCGTGCGCCACCTGCGACAACGGCAGATCGGTGGTCTCGATCAGGATGCGGGCGGTTTGTGCGCGGTCGGCCCGCGCGATGGCGAGCGGGCCCGCGCCGACTTCGGCCTGCATCGCGCGTTCCACCTGACGCACGGAGTAACCCAGGCGGCCGGCCAGGCCCGGCACACCGTCACGAGCCACCACCCCGTCGTTGATCAACCGCATCGCGCGGGCTACGAGGTCGGCACGGACATTCCACTCCGGGGAGCCCGGGCTGGTATCGGGTCGACACCGTTTACACGCCCTGAACCCGGCCGCCTGAGCCGCCGCGGCTGTCGGGAGGAAGGTGATATTCCGGGCCATCGGCGTCGTTGCAGGACAGCTCGGACGACAGTAGATGCCGGTGCTCCGGACACCTGTGACGAACCATCCGTCGAACCGTGCATCGCGGGAACGGACGGCACGTAGGCATGCGTCGGTATCGGTCAGCATGTACCCATTCTGCGCGCAATAAAGCCGGATCACTAGCCAGAAAACGACATGTCGTATTTCTGCCAGCGCAGTAAATCAGGCCGTTGGCCGAGCGCCGCCGTCCGGTCCGAGCTCCAGGGGCAGGTTGTCGATCAGCCGTGTCGTGCCGACCCGCCCCGCCACTGCGAGCAGCGCCGGTCCTCGATACCACTCGGGCACCTCGGTGAGGTCAGTCGGATGCACCAGGACCAGATAGTCGATCAACGCGAGCGGTTCGCGTACGAGCACGTCGCGGGCCGCCCGCCGTACTGCGGCGGGTCCGATCTGCGCCAGCTGCGCACCGGTATGCAGTGCTCTGGACAGGCAGGCAGCGATCTCGCGGTCGGCGGCGGTGAGGTAGCGGTTGCGGCTGCTGAGTGCCAACCCGTCCGATTCGCGCACCGTCTCCACAGCCACGACCTCGACGGGGAAGTCCAGATCACCGGCCATCCGCTTGATCAGCAACAACTGTTGAGCATCCTTCTGGCCGTAGTAGGCCCGCGACGGACGAACCAGGTGCAGCAGCTTGGCGACGACGGTCAGCACCCCGTCGAAATGACCCGGCCGCGAAGCGCCTTCCAGAACAGCACCCAGGGCGCCTGCCGCCACTCGAACCGCCGGCTCACCGTCGGGGTAGATGACATCCGGTGACGGAGCAAAGACGAGGTCGACCCCTTCGCGGGCACAGATCTGCAGATCGGACTCGAAGGTACGCGGATATCGCGAGAGGTCTTCACCGACCGCGAACTGCAGCGGATTGAGGAAGATCGTGACCACGACGTGCTCCACCTCGGCGCGTGCCTGCCGGATGAGCTGAGCGTGCCCTTCATGCAGTGCCCCCATCGTCATGACAACGCCGACACCGTCGCCCAGCGCCGCCCGTGCGTGACGTAACTGTTCGCGGGTGTGAGCGACCGCGGGAGCGGTCGGGTGGGTGTCCGACATCGTCGTCATTCGCTGGATCCCTCCGGTTCGAGCAACTCCAGCAACGGCTGGATCGATTGCGACGGGGTCAGGCGGACCCGGGCGGCTCGAAGAGTAGTGGCTCGCGCCATTGCGCGGTACGCCACCTGCACGTCCGGTGTCTCATCGGCCAGCACCCTCAGGTGGGTGCGTATCGTCTCGACGTCACCCCGGGCGACCGGACCGGTCAACGCCCGGTCCCCATGCTCCAGCGCGTTGGCCAGCGATGCGCCGAGCAGACCGTGCAGCACCGTGGCGGGCTCATCTATCCCCGCATGTCGCAGCAGCTGCGCGCTCTGGGCCACCAACGTGACGAGATGGTTCGCGCCATGCGTGAGCGCAGCGTGGTAGAGCGGGCGCTGTTGTGCCGTGAGGACCAGAGGCTGCGCGCCCAGGTCGAGGGTGAGGGCCTCCGCGATCAGACTCGCCCCAGGGGAGGCAGTGATCGCCATCGGGATACCGATAAGACGCTCGAAGTCGCGGACGGTCCCGGTGAAGGTCATGGCCGGATGCATCGCGACGGCATCACCACCGGCGTACACCACCGGAGCCAGTATCTCTGGTCCGTGCGCACCGCTGGTGTGGATGACCAGGCGCCCGCCGTCCCAGGCACCTGCGGTGGCGAGGGAGGCCACCAGAGGCCCCAGCTCGTCATCCGGGACGGCGACCAGGACGACCTCGGCGCTGCGGGCAACCTGCTCGGGAAGTACCACCGGCACCCCCGGCAGCAGCTCGGCCGCCCGCGCCAACGAGGCAGCACTGACGCCGCTCGTTGCGGTGATCTCGTGGCCCCCGGCGCGTAATGCAGCGCCGAGTACAGCACCGACCCGGCCACAGCCGATGACGCCGATACGCAGGCTGGGCGGAGGCCCCGACATGGTCACGCCACCTGACGTTAGCCGTCCGAGGGCGCAATGTAACGCGCGACCCGTACCGTTGCCGGATGACCTGGCCTGCGTGGGAGATCGCCTGGCAGCAGGCGTTGTACGGCCCTGAGGGCTTCTACCGCAGCCCGGGCGGGCCGGCCCGGCACTTTGCGACCTCGGCACAGGGCATACCCGGCGGCGGCGCACTGCTGGCGCGCGCAGTCGTCAGTCTCGCCCGCTCACACAACGCCTGCACTGTCGTCGATTTCGGTTGCGGCAGAGGCGAACTGGCGGTCGAGATAGCGTCGGTGGCGCCGGATCTACAGGTGGTCGCAGTGGACGTGGTCGACCGGCCGCCCCGCCTTCCTGCCGCCGTCGACTGGGTACGCGCGCCGGGCGGTACCGGCATGTCGTCGGAACTTCGTGCGATTCCCGATGCGCTGGTCATTGCGCACGAATATCTGGATGTCGTTCCGTGTCCTGTCCTGGTGCACGACGGGTCCCAGTTGCGGGTGCTCGAAGTCGACCGGCACGGAGCAGAACGCGTCGGTGCGGCGGCGGATCCTCTGGACGTGGCGTGGTGCGCGGCCCACTGGCCCGGTTGGGAGCGGCCGGGCACTCGCCTGGAGGTCGGTCGACCTCGCGACGCCGTATACGCCGCCTTACGGACGATGGTTGCCAGCGGCGCTCTGATCACCGTCGATTACGGACATCTGCGGGATGCCCGACCGACCGGGGGCACGTTGAGGGGTTACCGGGACGGTGTTGAATGTCGGCCCGTTCCGGATGGCAGTACCGACATCACCGCCCACGTCGCCATGGACACCCTCGGCGCACCGCGACTGCTGCGCCAACGTGACCTGTTCGACCGGCTGGGCCTGCGTCCCCAGCCGGTGGCGCATGCACTCGCCGGCACGGACCCGCCGGCTTACCTCCGCGCGCTGAGCGAACGCGGCGCCTACAGCGCGCTGACCGCGAAGGGTGGTCTCGGCGACTTCTGGTGGACGCTGGAACCGGTCAGCCCGACACCGGCCGCAGCGAGCTGAAGATCTTGTCGATGGTGGCTGTCGGTGGAGTCATCTGCCCTGGCCAGGTGGCCACCGAAATGAGCAGGAACACGGACGTGTCGTTCGCTGAGAAGGCCACCCCCTGAAGAAGCATTGACTTTCCCACTCCGCAATCGTCGCCCAAGGTGCCCTCTGTCACCTTCAGATCACCACGCACCGCCGGTATGTTGCCACCGACGGTGACGGTCTTGGTGGCGAGATCGCCCTGACTGGCATGGGTTGTCTTGTCCTTGTTCAAGCTCGCCGCCGACCCGAATTGCGCCATGATCGAAGTGACGGCCTCAACCGGGTCACGTTTGCCGATATCGATGAAACTCGCGCTTGCCTGAATTCCCCTCGGGTGGCCTGGACACTTACCGGCGTTGTACGCCGCCAGACCCCAGGTGGTCGCCTTACCGAAGACCGTCTCGTTCTTGAAGACAATCGAACCGTCCTGGGTCACCTTCCAGTTCGGCGGAGCATCGTAGGCAGCCTTAATCGTGTTGCGATCGTTCACGAGACCGCCGACGGCCTGCCAACCTGGCACCACCGGGCGCACTTTCAGGGCGCCCGCGACGGTAGTGGTCCCGCTGCTTCCAGATCCCGTGCTGGTCCCAGCTGTAGACGGGGTGCTCGAGGCCGTGCCCGCGGTCGATGACGGGCTCGCTTCACCGGAGGAGGACCCCCACGTGGTCGCGATGACAGCCACCACGATCGCCACCACGACGGCAACGATCGCCACGAGGATCTTCACCATCCGCGTGGGGCCTCTGCCGGGTCTGCCGGGTCCGCCGTCCGAGCTGCCGGAAGATCCGGACATCTCGGTGTACCGCTGGTAGTACCGGTCCTGCGGGGACCCGTCCCCTGCGCTGCTGGAATCACTCATCCCCGGCATCCTCCTCTGCTCTGCGACGCGCGCGATACGCCGCCACGTTGGTGCGGTTGCCACACCCATTTTCACAGAATCTGCGCGAGCGGTTCTTCGACAGATCGACCAGCACCCCGTCGCAGTCCTCTGCTGCGCAGAATCGCAACCGCGACAGTTCGCCGGCGCGGACCACGTCCACCATCGCCATGGCCACCTCGACCATCCATCGAGTGGCGAGCGGAGCGTCGGGAGACGTCGCATGCAGGTGATATCCCCATCCGTCGTGCCGGACCAGTTGCGGCAGCGCCCGACCGGCCAGCAGCCAGGTGTTGACCAGCAGCACCACCTCATCCTCCGTGCTGCATTCCCACAGCGCAGCCAGGGTCGGGCGCAGTGCGCGAACAGCGCGCCGTTCATCCTCGTCGTACCCACGCGACCCGGTCCATTGCCACCGCTGGACGAACTGCTCGAACTGCTCTGCATCGAGTAGTTCATCGCTGCCGTCGCCGGCGGATGCGGTTGTGCAGACGAGCGCGGCACCCGACAGGAGTGCCTCTTCAGTGTCATGGCTGAAGATCATGTTGACTCGTGACTCCTCCCACTTGTATCCTGCATCTGGTCATCAGCATAGATGCGTATGACTCATTACAAAAGCCACCTATCCCCGAAGGGGGGCATCACCATGTCCGTCGACGTCGAGACCGCCATCCTGAGCACACCAGACCTCCCCGCAGCCACCGTGCACACAGCGCCCGAGGCGTCGACATCGATGTCCCGCGCGATGGTGGTCGCCCTGGCTTCCGCCGCAGCGTTCGGCGCCGCCGGACCCTTCGCCAAGATGCTCTTCGTCGTCGGGTGGTCACCGGCGGCCGCCGTCACCATGCGTATCGGCATCGCCGTTCTCGTGTTGGCGATTCCCACGGTGCGCGAACTACGCGGCAGGTGGCACGTGTTGCGCGCCAACATGCGAGCGGTACTGCTCTACGGACTCTTCGGTGTCGCGGGCTGTCAGCTGGCCTACTTCATCGCTGTGGAGCACCTCAGCGTCGGTGTCGCGCTACTGCTGGAGTATCTCTCCCCGACCCTGCTGGTGCTGTTGGCCTGGGCACGCACCCGTCGCGCACCGTCGCGGATGACGATGCTGGGGGCCCTCAGCGCGCTGGGCGGACTCGCGTTGGTGTTGAACATCTTCGGGTCCATCACCATCAGCACCATCGGGGTGGCCTTCGGGCTCGCCGCAGCGGTCTGCTCGGCGATCTATTTCCTGGTGGCCTCCGACGTGCCCGAGGACGGACTGTCCCCCCTCGCGCTGTCCGGTGCCGGCATGGCCGTCGGCGTGCTCCCGCTGGTGGTGTTCGGGTCAGTGGGCCTGCTACCGATGCACGCCTCGCTGCACCCGGTGACCATCGGTGGCACCCAGGTCAGCGTCTTCGTGCCGATTATCGGCATCTCCGTGATCTCAGCAGCGTTCGCCTACGTCTCCGGTTGCACGGCCGCACGACTGCTGGGCAGCCGGGTCGCATCCTTCGTGGCGCTCGCCGAAGTGCTCTTCGCGGTGCTGTTCGCATGGCTGTTCCTCGGTGAGCTGCCGTTGCCCATCCAGCTCGGCGGCGGCGCACTGATCGTGCTCGGTGTCGTACTGGTGCGGATGGCCGACCGCGAGACGATCACATCCGACACCACCACATCCGAGACCGCCACACCCGACACGGTGGCGGACGTGCACGAGGTAGCCGGCGCAGTCCTGCCAAACTGAGGGCATGGCGACCCGCGAACTGACTGTCGGCGTCGGCGCAGGAGATCTGGCCACCGCCGACATGGTCTTGAACATCGGCCCGCAGCACCCCGCCACGCACGGGGTGCTGCGGTTGCGGGTGACCCTCGACGGCGAGCTGATCTCGCGCGCCGAACCCATCGTCGGATACATGCACCGCGGCGCCGAGAAACTCTTCGAGGTACGCGACTACCGCCAGATCATGGTGCTTGCGAACAGGCATGACTGGCTGTCGGCATTCAGCAGCGAGATCGGCCTGGCGCTCACGGTCGAGCGGATGCTCGGCATGGAGGTGCCGGTGCGCGCCACCTGGGCCCGGACGCTGCTCGCGGAGTTGAACCGGGTGCTGAATCACCTCATGTTCCTGGGCTCCTATCCGCTCGAACTCGGGGCCATCACGCCGATCTTCTACTCCTTCCGTGAGCGCGAGGAGCTGCAGGCGGTCATGGAGGAGATGTCCGGCGGCCGGATGCACTACATGGTCGGCCGGGTCGGCGGACTGCGTGATGACCTCCCGGCGGGGTGGTTGGGACGGGTACAGATCGCCATCGACGCCGTCCGGGCACGGCTGCCCGAGCTGGAGAGCCTGCTCGTCGGAAACGAGATCCTGAATGCCCGCACCCGCGGCGTCGGCGTGCTCAGTGCTGCCGACGTGTCCTCGTACGGGGTGTCCGGCCCCATCGCCCGGGCCAGCGGCGTCGATCTCGACCTACGCAGGGACCATCCCTATCTGGCCTACGGGGAGTTGTTCGCAGCGGGCGGCCCCGGGCGCGTCGTCACCCGCCAGGCGGGAGACTGCCTGGCCCGCCTGGAGGTCCTGCTGGAGCAGACCCACGTGAGTCTTGACCTCGCGCAGGCATGCGTCGAGCGTCTACTCGCGATGCCCGGCGGACCCATCAACGTCAAGCTGCCCAAAGTACTGAAAGTACCCGAGGGCGCCGACTACGTGGCGACCGAGAATCCATTGGGCTTCAACGGCTACTACCTTGTCTCCCGAGGAGAGAAAACCCCCTGGCGACTCGCGCTGCGGTCCGCGTCGTTCAACAACGTTGCAGTCCTCGCCGAGCTGCTGCCGGGCAACCTGCTCGCCGACATGGTCGCCATCCTCGGCTCGATGTTCTTCGTCGTGGGAGATATCGACAAATAGGAACACGCTGAGCGGTCAGGCGCGTTCCCCTTCCCCATCCCCGGGTGTCTGCTCACGCCGACGCCTGTCGTCCTCTTCGTCCTCCGGAAGCGTGCACCACCACTGCACGATGAGACCGGTGGCCACCAGACCGATGCAGGCCAGTGTGAGCACCAGGGCCAGAGCGAACGCGCCCGGACCCGTGGTCGTCTGCAACCGGTCGGCATAGATCGCGACGGCTGACGCATACCAGCCGGCGAACGCTGCCCCGGCCAGGATGCACGCCTGCGCCGCGACGAGGGTGCTGCGGGCCCGCTGCGGCGGCAACAGCCGCAGCGACAGACCTTTGAGGTAGGTGCGGACCTCGTTGCCCAGGTAGAGCACGAACGCGGCCATCACAGCGATGACGCCGACGGCGACCCAGGAGTTCTGCGGCAATGAATTCCCGTGTGAGCTCCACACCTGCAACGCCGCGTATGACAGCACGAACAGCACGGCGGCAGTAACGAGGGCGTGTTTCCACGTCAGCCGCCCGCCCATCACCACGGAGCCCAGTCCGGACCGGGTCGTACCCCGTTCATCGCCTCGGGCGGCAACTTCTCGATCAGCGCGCGTACCCCGACGACACCGTCCGCGGTGGACAGCATCGCCGTCGGGTCGGCCCGCGACCACGGCATCAGCACGAAAGCACGCTCCTGCGCACGGGGATGCGGAAGAGTGAGGTCGGGCGTTGCGGATGTCAGGTCGTTCTGCTCGGCGGGATCACCGACCTGGATCAGGTCCAGATCCAACGTCCGCGCATCCCACCGCACCGCGCGCACTCGGCCGTGATGGTGTTCGATCCGGTGCAGTTCGTGCAGGAGCGTGCGAGGCGCCAGCTTGCTGCGCGCCACCACCACCGCGTTGAGATAGTCCGGTTGGGTAGGACCACCCACCGCAGCGGTCTCCAGCAGCGGGGAGCACGACACGATCTGCAGACCGTCGAGCTGCGCCAACTGGCGCACTGCCGACGACAGCGTTCCCACCCGATCACCCATGTTCGAGCCCAGCGCGATGACCACCTCGCGGTCGCGTACCCGCCGGACGCTCACGTACGGGCCACCGAGTACCTCGTCGACGAACGGGACCCCAGCGGGGGCCTGCGGCTTGCGGATCGTGACGTCGACGGCTTCGACCGCATCCGGCGCCATCGCAATCTCCGCGATGCGCTGCGCAAGCGTCTCGATGAGGTCGACGCTGTCGCCGGTGAGAATCGCGTAGGCACCTTGGGCGATGTCTGCATAGCTGACGGTTGCGTCCAGGTCGTCGCTCTCGCCCGCCGCACGCACGTCGAACTCCAACACGATGTCGGCGATGAACCGTTGCGGTTCACGCTTCTCGTGCGGCAGCACCCCGTGGCAGGCCGTCGCGACGATCCCGCTCAATCCGATCCGGTCGGTCATGACATCTCACCCATCGTGTTCGGCGCGGCTCGGAACAGCCACGGCCATCGTCTCCAGTACACCCAACGCGGTGCGCGCCGCGAGCACATCGTGCACCCGCACTCCCCACACACCCGATTGGGCCAACATGACGGTCAGTGCCGTCGTCGCGCCTTCGCGCCGATCCGCAGGCACCGGAGTCAGTGGGCCGAGGTGCGCGAGGAAACCTTTGCGTGACGCGCCGACCAGGACCGGTAGTCCGAGGGACTGCAGCTGCGACAACCCCCGCAGTACCGTCCAGTTCTGAGCTGCGGTCTTGGCAAAGCCGAGCCCCGGGTCCAGCACCAGGGCATCGCGGGCGATCCCCGCGCCCACCAGCGCTGCCACGCGATCGGCGAGTTCCGCGCATACCTCGGACATGACGTCGTCGTAGGTGGCCCGGTTCACCATGTCGTGGCTGTGCCCGCGCCAGTGCATGGCGACCATGGCAACCCCGAGGTCGGCCACCAGGCCCGCCATCAGCGGATCCGCCAACCCCCCGCTCACATCGTTCACAATGCTCGCGCCGACGCCGACCGCGGCGGCGGCCACCACCGAGCGCATCGTGTCGATCGACACGACGACCCCGTGCTCGGTCAGTTGCCGTACCACCGGCACCACGCGCGCCAGCTCCTGCGCGTGATCGGTGCGTGCTGCTCCCGGCCGGGTCGACTCACCGCCTACATCCACGATGTCTGCACCCTGGTCGCGTAGCTCCAGGCCGTGCCGCACGGCGTCCTGCACCCCGAGCCATTTTCCGCCGTCGGAGAAGGAGTCGGGCGTAACGTTAAGGACCCCCATCACCAGCGGCCGGTTCACCGGCCTTCGGGGAAGTGCACTCGTGGGGAGTGCCGTCACCGACGGTCGCCGGCGGCCAACAGGCTGATCGCCTCGGCCCGGGTCGTGGGGTCCCGTAACTGCCCACGAACAGCCGAGGTCATCGTCGTCGCGCCCGGCTTGCGGACACCGCGCATCGACATACACAGATGCTCGCAGGAGATCACCACGATGACGCCCTCCGCGTGCAGATGCTCGACGAGCGCGTCGGCGATCTGCGTGGTCAGACGCTCCTGGACCTGCGGCCGACGGGCATACAGGTCGACGAGCCGCGCAATCTTCGACAACCCGGCGACCCGACCGTCCTTGGCGGGGATGTAGCCCACGTGGGCCACGCCGTGGAACGGCAGCAGGTGGTGCTCACACGTGCTGTAGACCTCGATGTCGCGGATCAGCACCATCTCGTCGTGGCAGACGTCGAAGGTGCGACTCAGGATTTCCGCAGGGTCCTGACCCAGTCCCGCGAACGTTTCTGCGTACGCACGGGCCACTCTGCCCGGGGTGTCTTGCAGCCCCTCGCGGTCATCTTCGCCAAGGTGAACAAGCGTCCCCACCGTCGCGTGTGGTTGTCCAGCGACGCACGCAACGTCAGTGACCGCCCGCCGGTCCTCACGCCCGCTGAGCAGGCGGCAGTGGCACGTGGCGTCGACCTGGACAAGCAGGAACTGATGCACGCCGAGCCGCGGCCCCCCGAGGCGATCATCGAGG